>CAXSIG010000424.1:0-4304 GCA_964237255.1 uncultured Bryobacteraceae bacterium | reverse complement strand
TTTGTCGTTTCATCGGTTGCACGGTCCGCCATGGACCACACAGAGAAATATGGATCGTGGGTAATCAGCGGAACGGCGGGCGGTCTCCCTACTTCAGCCGCAAATCCGAATCCCGCAAAACCGGCCAGAAGCGCGGCCACGCTTACATTGCGCATTCATTGATCGTATCGAACACCTAACGCACGCGCTAAAACGCATAAGTCACAACCGGGTGTCCACTAGCAAAGCCAAGGGCAAATGTGAAAGCTAATGTTTGTACTAGTTTAACGAAGGAGTAGCGCGTAAGTAGCTGATAATTTCACTTAGGGTTGGTACTCTTGAGGTGAAACAATTCAAATATTCAAAATATACTGTGAAATGCCTACCAGCTACACGTGTTGCTGGGTTATTCTCCATCAAGTAGGGCAATTTAGGAGATACACCGTGCTGAAGCACATCGCCAGGCTTTCTCTTGCCATCGTTACGCTGACTACTTGTGAATTTGCAGCTGTCACACCAACTCAAACCTTTACGCTGGGCCAAACGCCGGAATCGTTTAACAGAGCATTTTCATTCGCACAGTTTAATCCTGCGTTGGGTACGCTTACCGGGATTCACTTCGCGTTGGCCGGAACCGAGACCAGTAATACCACGGTGACGAATAACGGTTCGACATCGGGATCGTTTACTTACACCAGTATAGCCGACATATATATTACGGATGCATCTGGGAATGTGGTTTATGACGAAACCTTCCCTACTACGACTCGTACGGCGACAATCCCTGGCCGCGGCAGCCAAACTTTCACCGGAGTGACGGCGTCTTCCTCGGCGGACACGGAATTTACCGGCGCAAATCCGGCGAATTTTTCTCTGACCACCAACACGGGTAACGGAATACCGGATAACCCGATTAGCGCTACTTCTTTCATCGGAACCGGAGCGGTTAGCTTGTTCTTCAACGGCGATAACGTTTCGGGCTGTCCAACAGCAACGTGTTCGGACTCTAGCGGTACCGGCGGGGGCACTGTGAGCCTGTATTATATTTACTCTTCCGTACCCGTAACTACACCTACCCCCGAGCCAAACACCATGGTGTTCCTGAGCCTTGCGTTGGTCGGATTTGGCTCATCCAGGATGCGACGCCGTTACACTAGCAGCCGCGTGCCGGCGTAGCTCATCAATGGTGTACCGCGGAGTGATGTGTTGGGGACAGTTCCAATCGAACGCTTCGATTGTGATCAACAGAGCCCGTTCCGGTTGCGCGCCCGGCTCTTCGGTTCTAAGAGAAGCCAGAAGCTCCGTTGCGCGATCGTCTCCTTCAACGATCTCTACGTGCCCAAGAATTTTCAACCGCTGCTGTCCGGCATAGTCCATCAAAAACAGACAGACTTTGTCATCATGCAGAAAATTTCCGACACTGATGTACTGCTTGTTGCCCCGAAGGTCCGCAAAGCCAAGCGTCTTCTCATCGAGCACGTGTAAGAACCCGGCGGGACCGCCCCGAAACTGCATGTAGGGCCACCCCGTCTCGCTCACGGAAGCCATGTAGAATCCGTCGCGCTCCTCGATAAACCCGCGTTCGAAGTCCCCAAGAACGCTTCCCGATTCAGCAGTCTGCTCTACACGCGCATACTGTCGCCTGCTCCCATGAATTTCCTGCTGTGTTTTTACAAGCGGCGTAAAAGCCAGTTCGGCGAATCGTCGTCCCATACATCCCCTCCTAGCGCAATTGGCGTTCGTCTTCCCGAATGGGAAGGTCGTTAATGCTGGCAATCCGGCGTTGCATCAGACCGTCGGGCGCAAATTCCCAGAGCTCATTGCCGTAGCTCCGGAACTATTGCAAATTATCGTCATGCCACTCATAAAAAAAGGTTACGGCCATACGGTTCTCGCGAAAGCCCCAAAGTTCCTTCCGCAGCCGATAATCTAATTCCCGCCGCCATTTCCTCTCGAGAAAATCCTCAACGGCAGTTCGACCATGTAAAAACTCCACGCGGTTGCGCCATTCCGTGTCTTCGGTATAGGCCTGTGCCACACGCCGCGGGTCCTTCGTATTCCAAAGGTCCTCCGCAAGCTGCACTTTCCGCCGGGCTTGCTCGAGATCGGTAAACGGCGGCACGATTCTCTCGCTCATAGAAAATTGCGGATAGCGTCGGCAATCGCGCCACCACTATCTTCCAGTGCGAAATGGCCGGCGTCCAACAAGTGCAGTTCCGCTGCGGGAATGTCCTTCTGGAACGCCTTCGCCCCCTCTATCGTGAAGAACGGATCGTTCTTGCCCCACACGATCAACATCCTCGGATTCTCCTTCCGAAAGTATTCATGCCACGTATCGTACAACGCGACGTTCGATGGATAATCGTGAAACAAATCGAGCTGAATCCGGTCATTGCCGGGACGGTCAAGCAGCAGTTGGTCGAAGGTATAAGCGTCCGGGCTAATTGCTTCCGGATCCCTGGCGCCGTGCGTGTACTGGAAGATTGTCGCTTCCCTAGTGAGCAGCGCGCGCACCGGCTCTTCCGTTTCCGAATTGCGGTTTGCCCAGAAAGGCTTCAACGGATCGAACCCCGCGCCGATCCCTTCCGCATAAGCATTGCCGTTTTGAACGATGATGCTTTCTATTGCTTCCGGGTGTTGAGACGCAATCCGGAATCCAACGGGAGCACCGTAATCTTGCACGTAGATGCTGAATTTCTTCAGGGCCAGGACATGAAAGAGAAGCTCGTCGATATAAGCTGCGATGTTGTCAAACGTGTAGCGGAAGGTGTCCGGATTCGGCGCATCGCTATACCCGAAGCCGGGGTAATCCGGAGCTACGACGTGAAATCGATCTGAGAGTTGAGGGATCAAATCGCGGAACATGTGCGATGAGGATGGAAATCCGTGCAGAAGCACGATCGTCGGCGCGTCCTTACTACCGGCCTCGCGATAAAAGAGATTTAGTCCTCGAACGGTAGCGTGTTGATAAGTGGTCACAAAATGCCTCCGCGTAAGTAGAGTGCGTGACACCGGTAAAAGATTCAATATCGGTGTCATAATAGAACCGGACTTATGGCCAACGCAGCGGAATGGATCGACGGTTTCCTTTTCGTGGGAAATCAAAGAGCTCTCGATTTCCTGAACACCAGGCTGATCGACGACGCCGGACCTGTTGAACTTCTGCCGGATGTCGCCGCGTTGGAGCGCTGGCTGGTAGCGTCCGGAATTCTGAGCGAACGGGAAATGAAGTCCGCTTCGCACCTTTGGGGAGGCTCTGAATCGGCGGAGAGATTTCTACGAGACCTATTGGCTTTTCGCGAAAGTCTACGCGCTGCCGTGTTCAAATGGGAGGCGGGTTTCCCGCCCGGCAGGCGATTCCTAGCCGAGCTCAATCAGAAGCTGCTGGCTTTCCCGGCGCGATACCTTCTGTCCGTTGACGAGGGAGGCATTCATCGGCAAGTCTTCCTCCAACCTGAAAAGCCGGACGATCTGTGGGCTCCCATAGCGGAGGCCACCGGCCAACTCTTCACGCAAATTCCGTCTTCGCGAGTCCGAAAATGCCAGAATTGCATCGTTCATTTTCACGACGTCAGCAAAAAAGGTTCACGCCGCTGGTGCAGCATGAACCTGTGCGGTAACCGGGACAAGGTCGCAACTTACCGGCACAAGCGGCGCGTGAGCCGATAAAATAGAGATATCGAGAACGCAATCAAGCCTAAGACGGAATCTTCCTCCCATCGGGAATCGCGAACTTCGCTGTCTGAAGTTCACTCGACGGTGGGAACGCAAAACCTGTCGGCCTGGCGGCGCCTGTTCGCTTTTGCGGGGCCCGCGTATCTGGTCAGCGTCGGATATATGGATCCCGGCAACTGGGCCACAGACCTTGCCGGCGGGTCGGCATTCGGCTATCGCCTGTTATGGGTGCTTGCGGCGTCGAACCTGATGGCGGTCCTGCTCCAAACCTTATCCGCTCGTTTGGGAATCGTATCCGGCCGCGACTTGGCCCAAGCGTGTCGCGAAGCTTACCCGAAACCCGTCACCACCGCGCTTTGGGTGCTTTGTGAACTGGCGATTATTGCGTGCGATCTGGCGGAGGTACTTGGCGCGGCAATCGGCCTTCAACTGCTGTTCCACCTTCCTCTGCTGGCCGGCGTTCTGCTCACCACGCTCGATACGGTTCTTGTTCTCTGGCTGCAGCGCTTCGGCATTCGCGCCATAGAAGCCTTTGTTATCGCGCTCGTAGTGTTAATCGGGGCATGTTTCGGAGTGGAAATTTACCTGGCGTAGCCCCACTTGCCGGACGTGCTGGCCGGGCTTGTTCCGCATCTCGATTCATCGAATCT
>CAXSIG010000423.1:0-5559 GCA_964237255.1 uncultured Bryobacteraceae bacterium | reverse complement strand
CAGGCTGACCGACTTGCCAACGCCGCTCCGTCCGATCACAGCCACTGTTTGCCCGCCATCCACCTGAAAATTGGCGTCGACTAAAACGGGATTGGCGAACGTCTTGTTTACGTGCCGGAATTCCAGGTAATGGGGAAATTCATCGTTCATGGAGAAAGCGGTCCCAATCGGACGGGGTGTTGACGTTTTGAAACGGAGCCAAATTGTCGACCGGCCAAAATTCAGCTTGCAGCATTCCGACCCAATCCACAACCCGACGCACTCCGTCAGCGAGGGCAAGGCTGGCGACAGCACCGCAGCGCCGCCGATAAATTGCGCAAAGAGGCTCCAGTTTTTCTCCATGACGCGGAACGATGCAGTCTGTTTCGGATGTAGCACGCGGGATTGCTTGCGCGAGCGATTGGAACAATTTGGGGTCTGCGCAGGGCAAATCGCAGGCGACGATCAGATTCCATTCGGAAGTGGCGGGGGAAAGCAAAGCGGCTTCGCAGCCGGAGAGAGGTCCACGACCGTGGATTCGATCTTCGATAACGGCGTGGCCCAAGTCTCCGTAGCGCACCGAATCGCCGATGAGGCAGACGGGCGCGGCAACGGCGGCCAACTGCCCGGCGACGTGCTGCGCCAGAGTTTGGTGTCCCAAGGACAAAAGCGCCTTATCCGTACCCATGCGCCGGCTCTTTCCGCCCACCAAAACGAAGCCCGAAAGCACGCCGAAATGGTATCATTGAAGAACTTGATCCGAAGCCTGCTTTTTGCGTCCGTCGTGCTTCCGCTGGCTGCCTACGCGGAAAATTCCGGAACCCGAACGACCATTTCGGTGCGAGCCGACGCGCATTCCGGCAGGCTGGTTCGAAGCGTGGTTGTAACACCCCGAGCGGTCAGTGGTCCGGAAGCCCCAGAGCCGATTCCGGCTGCGGAAACGTTGCCGCCGGTCAATGCTTCGTCGTTGACCGAAATGATTGACACCATTGCGGCCCGGAATCAGGTAGAAGCATCGCTAGTCCATTCGGTGATCAAGGCCGAAAGCAATTACAACCCGGTTGCTATTTCTCCCGCGGGCGCGCAGGGGATTATGCAGTTAATTCCGTCCACAGCGCGACGTTTTGGAGTTTCGAACAGCTTCAACGTCCAACAGAACATCGAAGGCGGCGTCAAGTACCTGAAGTTTCTGATTGATCTGTATCACAACGATTACCGCAAAGTAATCGCGGCCTATAACGCCGGCGAAGGGGCTGTTGCTAAATACGGTGGCATCCCGCCTTACGCTGAAACCATGACGTACGTAGTCCGAGTTGCGAAGAACCTGAAAACTGCGCGGCAAGTCGCCGAGCTGCGCGCTGCGGAACGAAAGATTACGCTTCCTGTCGCGGTGACGACCATCGCTTCTGCCGCGACGGCGGAGAGTCAGACACACCCCATCGTCGCCGTGACCGGTGAAGACGGCAAGGTATACTACAAAACACAGTAGCTATGCGACTGCGGCTGAGCTTCGGAGCCCTTCTCCTCGCCGCCTCAATCACCGCGCAGACTGCCACTCAAAATTTACAGGTCACCGACGTCCGGTTCTGGTCCTTGCCAGGTACAACCCGTATCGCGATTGAGACTTCTGGCGAATTCCATTACAAATACGACCGCATCCCGAATCCTGAGCGGCTCTTCTTCGATATCGAAGGCGCCGTTCCCAGGAACGCAGGCCGAAAAATACAGGTTAAGAACGTCAATGACAAGCTGGTCAAACGGATTCGGATTGCCGAGAATTTGCCGAATCGGACCCGCATCGTCCTGGACCTGGAGGACGGAGTTGCATTCACCGCGTCACAGCTTTCAAATCCTGACCGCTTAATTGTAGAGCTTCGTCCGGTGGGAACTCCCGCCCAGGTCGCTTCGCCTATAACCGAATTCGTTCCGGCGCCGGTTCCACAAGTCGTGATTCCTAACCCCGCGCTGACGGCCAAGGTTTCGGCGGGATTTTCCGTCCGCTCACCGGTTGACTACAGCCCGGCTCCCACGGACCAAAAGCTTCCACCTGCTCTCGCTTCCATCACACCTCCACCCGTAGCGAGTCCATCGCGTAAGCTGACGTCCGATGGCGGTAGATCCCTGGTACGCGCTCTCGGGCTGAAGATTAATCGCATCGTCATCGATCCTGGTCACGGCGGTCACGACCAAGGAACCAGCGGGGCGGCTGGGTTGCTGGAAAAGGAACTAGTGCTCGACGTTGCGCTTCGACTCGGGAGGTTGATCGAAGACCGGATGGGCAGCGAGGTAATCTATACGCGCAAGGACGACACCTTCATCGGACTTCACGAACGCACAGCGTTAGCTAACGATCACAAGGCCGACCTTTTTCTTTCCATCCACGCGAACAGTTCGCCTGTGAAGCGGGTGACCGGCATCGAAACCTACTACCTGAATTTCACTTCTTCCACCGAAGCGCTGGATGTGGCGGCTCGCGAGAATTCTGGCGCACAAGACAGCGTTTACGATCTGAAGGACTTAGTCAAGAACATTGCGCAGCACGACAAAATCGAAGAATCCCGCGACTTCGCGCACGATGTTCAATCAGCGCTGCAATCGTTCGAGAACAAATACAGCCCGACAGCAAAGGATCGCGGCACCCGCAAGGCCACGTTCGTGGTGCTGATTGGAGCCCAGATGCCGTCGATTTTGACGGAGATCGGGTTTCTTAGTAATCCTCAGGAAGAAGCGTTGCTCAACAAGCCGGAACACCGGCAGAAGCTTGCCGAGGCACTCTACAAAGGTGTTTCGCGCTATGCCAATTCTCTGAGTCACTTTGAAATCACAAAGCGCGAGTAAGAATATAAGTTGAAATGACGGGTGGTTGCCCCTACGATGGATGCTGTATGTTTTTGGGGATGCGGCTCACATCGTGATTTACTCCCGTTCTTCCGAGTACGGAATTCGGGCTTCGCTCTACCTCGGCAAAATCGAAGACGGTAAGTGCGCCATGGCAAAGGAAATTGCCGAATCCGAAGGCATTCCCGCCCACTTTCTGGCAAAAATTCTCCAGCAGCTGGCGCGGAAGGGGCTGCTCCGATCTCAGAAAGGACCCACGGGTGGCTTCTGTCTGCGCAAGGCCGCGAAAGACGTTCGGCTCATCGACATTGTCGATGCGGTTGACGGTCTGGACCACTATGCGCATTGCATCGCCGGCTTTCCCGAGTGCAACGATCGCGCCGGTTGTCCCATGCACGAAGGATGGGTGGAATTGCACGGGCGTATCATGAAGTATCTGAGGAGCAACACGGTGGGAAGCCTGTTGAAGCAGATGGATGAGGCGAAACCCGCCCCTGAGTCCAACCGCGCTTTGCGTCCATCAGTGTAAGAGAGGATTAGAAAACGAATGGGAAGCTCCATGCTTGTCCCCATGGTGGTCGAGCAGACCTCGCGTGGCGAACGGGCTTACGATATTTACTCGCGATTATTGAAAGAGAACATCATCTTCTTGGGGACGCCGATTGACGATACCGTGGCGAACCTGGTGATCGCGCAGCTCCTCTTCCTGGAAGCGGAAGACCCGGAGCGCGACATCTCAATTTACTTGAACTCGCCGGGTGGTTCGATCACCGCCGGCTTGGCGATCCTGGACACGATGTCGTTCGTGCGCCCGGACATTATTACGATCTGCGTCGGTCAGGCGGCATCGATGGCGGCTGTTCTTTTGGCGGCTGGGACGAAGGGCAAGCGATTCAGTCTGCCCAACTCGCGAATTATGATCCATCAGCCCTCCATGCAAGGTTTAGCGGGTCAGGCGGCGGATATCGATATCTATGCGCGCGAGATTCTTCGGATGCGCGAGACGTTGAACACCATGCTCGCCAACGCCACAGGTCAGACCATAGAGCGGGTAGCGCGCGACGTGGACCGTGATTACATCATGAGCCCCGAACAGGGCGTGGATTACGGCATGATCGACAAGGTCATCTCAAGCCGCGATCTTGCCCCGCTGCCGATTCCCAAAGCGATCTAACGGATGGCGGGCCGGCTCGAAAACCTGGTTGCGATTATCACGGGCGCGGGCGCCGGAATCGGAGAAGCTACTGCGGTGCGCTTCGCCGAGGAAGGCGCCCGGCTGGTCTTAGCGGATTACAACGGTCCTGCTGTTGCCGCGGTGGTTGAGCGTATCAAGAACTCCGGCGCTCAGGCCATTGCGGTTGCAGGCGATATCTCGAAGGAAGAGGATGCCAAGCGCATTTCGGAAGAGGCGGTTAAGGCCTTTGGCGCGATCGACATCCTGGTCAACAATGCGGCAGATTTTACTACCCGCAGCGTGGAAGCCGCCACGGTGGAGGATTGGAATAAGGTTCTCGGCGTCAATGTGATCGGTACGGCGCTCGTTTCGAAATACGCCATCCCACATATTCGGAAGCAGGGAAGGGGATCGATCGTGCATGTTGCCTCCATGAGCGGCATCATTGCGCAACCGAATTTCGTGACGTACAACTCCAGCAAAGGCGCGATCATGACCATGACTCGCTGTATGGCGCTCGATCTGGCGAAGGATAAGATTCGGGTCAATAGCATTTGCCCCGGTTGCGTCTACACCACCGCCACCGAGCGCGAATGGAAGAGCATGGGCATTACGAAAGAAGAGTGGACCGCTCAGATGGCTCCGGGCCATATGCTGAATCGTGTCGGCGAAGCGGTTGAGGTCGCGAATGCGATTCTCTTTCTTGCCAGCGAAGAAGCCAGCTTTATCACCGCCGCGTTCTTGTCCGTCGACGGCGGGTATATTTGGAAGTAATCTATGGGTACGAGTGCGCCTGCGTTCGTCAGCGTGGATGAGTATCTTCACACCACGTATCACCCGGATTGCGATTACGTCGATGGTGAACTAGAGGGGCGGAACATGGGGCATGTTTTGGATTCCCATATTCAGGAAGTCATCCAGGCGTTTTTGCATGCGTGACAAAGTGTCCTCGGGTGAAAGGATTTCGATGACGACTTGTAGAAGTGTTTCATCCTCCCGAAACACTAATTTGATAGCGTATGGAGGATGCCACGTAAGCTCCTTCCCCTTGCCCTGCTGTGCGCCGCGATCCCGGCTTTCGCTCAGTTCGATACGGCCACAGTTCTCGGCACCATCAAAGATCCAGCAGGAGCGGTTGTAAATCAAGCCCACGTTACTCTCTCCAACCTGGGGACCGGAACGGCGCAGAACACCACAACGGACGATAATGGCAACTATAACTTTCTGAACGTTCGGATCGGCGATTACTCAGTCAAAGCCGAACTCACCGGCTTCAAAACCGCAAGCTCAAACAGTTTCCGGGTGGACGTCAACGCGCGCCAACGCGTGGACCTTCAACTGGAAGTCGGACAGGTTACCGAGAATGTGGTGGTCAGCGGCGCGGCGGCCATCCTGGAAACCGATTCCAGCGAGCGCGGCCAAGTCATTAACCGGCAGGAGATCGTCAACCTTCCTCTGAATGGTCGCGCCTATGCTGATCTTGCGCTGCTTACGCCCGGCGTCCGCAAGTCGGCGCTTGAGAATCAGACGATCACCAGCCGCGACGCGTCCTTCAACGTGAACGGCCA
>CAXSIG010000422.1:5336-5567 GCA_964237255.1 uncultured Bryobacteraceae bacterium | reverse complement strand
CGCTCCCCACGTAATTGGACAGGCAGTTTGCCGTCAATGTGAGGCGCGTGGTGTTCACCAAGGACGCGACTGTATAATCCACACCGTTAATTTGGATCGCGCTGCCGGGCACCCAACTAGTTCCGTAGAAGTCCCCGGTCACCATCGTTACTGTAGGAGTGCCATCGCAGAAGGACGTCCCGGTGCGAGTTCCCTCAAGGGTCCAATTTGGGGACGTGTGCCCAGATTTTT
>CAXSIG010000422.1:2238-5280 GCA_964237255.1 uncultured Bryobacteraceae bacterium | reverse complement strand
CCCGTGACCTTCGTGCCAAAAGAAATGTCCGTCAAAGCGGTTGTCAGCGTGGCCTCGTACTGATTGGTATCATCGAAGCAGTTGACGCCGTCCACAGTCAAACAGACGACTATTTTACGATCATCGGCACTCGCTGGCGCTGAATGGCCCTGGTTCACGGCTGCTAACAGATGTGCTTGATAATATCCCCAAGCGCCGTGAGGCCTGCCCACATATGCGGCTTCACCGGCGTTGATATATTCGCTGTAAGGAACTTGGCCGGTGGTGTTGGTTTTCAGGCCCAAAAACAGAGGCGATGTACTGGCGGAGACCGTTGCAACACTTCCGTCCGGCGCGCCTAAGTTGCTCAAGTTATTCCAGCTTGTGCTTCGCGCGACGCTGAACGGAGCTCCATCGATGGGTACGAACGTATCGTTCGCATTCGTTAAACGCTTTAGCAACAGACCTGTCTGGGGATCGACCACCTGTTCGTTTCGATTGTTCAGGGATATGTGCGGCTGAGCCAAAACACCGGGCATGTTACGATCGCCCGGCTCCGCTTCGGCATAGGTATCGCCGAACGGGATATTCATTGTCTTGAATGTCCCCGTTGCTGTGTTCCCGGTTCCGGCGCAAGTAATGCGATAGTAGTGAACCGTATCCGTTTGCAGCGCGCGCGAGTAGCGCACTCCGTCGGTCCCCACCTCGGCTGCGCGTTTCTCGGCAATGAAAAATCGTTCGCCGCCGGCCTGCACGGAACCGGGCCGAGCATCGCTGGCAGCTGAGGTAAATTTCGCCGGGTCGACATCGTTCACCAGCGGAGTCAAATTGGCATTCTCACTGATCTCGACCGTACAGGGCGAGGAACTGGGAGCCTGATACCGAAGAATCGCCTGTGTCGCGCTTAATTCATTGACGGTAATGTTCTGAATAGCCGCGTTGGCGGCAAAGGAAAATAGGAAAAGAAGAGATGCGGTTCTCATTCGGCTTTATCTGATCACCTCGCCGGTGGGAAGCTACGCGAAAATGAATGTCGGCGTTGGACCCAACCAAGCCCATTGATAGTGTAACAAGTAGAAACCGAAAGACTTAAGCTGGTTCTGGAAGCCCAAAGAAATTTGTTTTGTATTTTTGTGACCGCTGTTCCGGAGCGTTGCTTTGTGCAGGCTCCCCACTTGCGTGAAAAATGGATACCGGAAGGGCAGAAATGTTGCAAACGGTCAAAGCGAAATTGTGGCGGAGTTTCTCCTACCTGTTTGACACATTCAAAGGTCCCGACGACTATCTTGTCGCGCGCTGGCTTTTCCTGCGTGCGCTCGGGGCGATATATGCCGCCGTGTTTTTTGCATTGCTATTTCAAGCGCATGGCTTGATTGGCTCGCACGGAATTCTTCCTGCATCCGAGTTTTTGGGTTCGCTTGGCCGCGCTGGAGCCAGCAATTTTTGGTATGCTCCCACTCTGCTTTGGGTTTCCAGTGCGGACGCGATGTTAACCGGAATTTGCTGGGCGGGGTTTGTAGCGTCGCTGCTGACTGTCGGAAACGTAGCGCCACGCTGGATGCTTGCCGTCTGCTTTTGTTGTTTCCTTTCCTTTGTCGGCGCGGCTCAGGAATTTTCGGGTTACCAGTCGGACGGTATGTTGCTCGAAGCCGGATTCCTCTCTTTATTCGTGGCTCCTTCCGGCTGGAGACCCGGAATAGGACTGAAGAGCTTGCCCGCTCGCGCGGCCATGTTCTTACTTCTTTTGGAATGGTTTCGCATTTACTTCGAATCGGGCATTGTGAAATTATCGAGCGGCGACCAAAGTTGGCGCGATCTTACCGCCATGTACGTGTACTATCAAAACGGCCCGCTACCCACGTGGATCGGTTGGTATCTGCAGCACCTGCCGAACTGGTTTCATTTAGCCACAGCCGGTCTGACGTTAGCAATGGAACTGGTGTTCGTCTGGATGGCCTTTTTACCAAGAAAGTGGCGCCTAGTGTGTTTCGTCACCGTTACAGTCTGGCAAGCCGGGGTGATTGCTACAGCAAATTACGCTTTCCTGAATTATCTGGTGCTTGTGCTGGCGATTTTTCTTTTGGACGATCGTTTTCTGCTCCAATTGGCGCCGTGGAAATGGACAGCTGAGCCGACGTTGCAGAATCGGCCAGCGTCTAAGACTGGCGCTATCGCCGTCGCTGCAATTTGCCTGACGTGGATCGGCTATGCCACTACCGTTCCCTTGATTCAGATGATTTGGACGCGCGCCCCGCTGCCCACCTTGCCCGTAGCGCTGATTGAACCATTCCGTATTGCAAACTCTTACGGGTTATTTGCGGTGATGACGCCACACCGGTATGAGATTGAATTTCAAGGCTCGAACGACGGCCAAAATTGGACCGCTTATCCGTTCCGGTACAAGCCGCAGGACATTGGCGAGCGTCCTCGCATCTACGCGCCTTATCAACCGCGCTTCGATTGGAATCTTTGGTTCGCGTCGCTCGGGACGTGGCAGCAATATCCCTTTGTGGAGAACACGGAACTCAGGCTCCTGCAAAACGAACCGAGCGTAGTTGCGTTGTTCCGGCGCAATCCTTTCGGACAAAGGCCGCCGCTGATGGTGCGAGCCGTAATCTGGCAACATTGGTTCAGTACACCGGAGCAAAAACGCGCCAGCCATGTTTGGTGGCGACGAGAATTTTTAGGGCAGTATGCGCCTACCGTGCGACTGCGAGTGGCGGAACCGCAGTAAGGGCGTTGCAAATCCGTCCGCGCAACCGCTAGACTAGGGGATTCGGGGCGTAGCGCAGTCTGGTAGCGCGCCTGGTTCGGGACCAGGAGGCCGGAGGTTCGAATCCTCTCGCCCCGACCACACCCTCAACTTTTCTTCCCTCCCTTTGGTTCCAGTAAATTTACTAGAACTATTTAATCCAAAGTGATAGCATCGTCGTACATTGAACAGCACCACTTTTGGAAGGAGTATTAAATGAAGGATGTTAGAGGGGTTTTGTCGCTAATTGTAGCGACGACTCTGATTGCACCGGCAAGCATGTTTGGCGCAAGCCACCGGGAAGCTCCCAT
>CAXSIG010000422.1:0-2214 GCA_964237255.1 uncultured Bryobacteraceae bacterium | reverse complement strand
GATCGCGCGGCTGATATCACAGACTATTATTCGTTCGTCAGCTATGAGGACCCCTCCAAGGTGGTTTTCATGCTGAGTGTCGACCCGCTCTTAGAGCCATCGAACGGCCCCAATTACTTTCCTTTCGATCCGGATGTCGTTTACCGAATCAACGTTGACAACAACTTCGACGCGGTGGAAGACGTTAGTTTCGAGTTCCGCTTTACGACGAAGATCAACGCTCCCGGCGTGTTTACCGGCTATGTGGGCGCGGGACCGGGCTTCAATGCTCCTGCCAATGCACCGGCAGGCGGTGGACCGGTGGGTAGCGCTGTAGTTCCCCCGATGATTACGTCGTTAACGGGCACGGGCGCGGCTGGCTTGAATTTGATGCAGACATACACAGTGACAATGGTGAAGGGTAGCGGCGCTAACGCTACCAGAACGGCTCTGGGGACAGGACAAACTCTGGTCGCAGTTCCTACCTATGTCGGTTCCAGAACCATGGGGACGCCTGCTCAATACGCTGCCCTGGCGCGTACTGGGATCTATAATGTCGCGCTTCCGCCGACTGTTGTAGGCAGTTCAGCCCCTGCTATGCGGGTATTTGCCGGAACCACGGACGATCCGTTCTACATCGATCTGGGTGCGGCTTTCGACTCGTTCAACTTTCGTCCCGGCGCATTCTTTGGCGGTGGTACGACGGCAGCCGGTGTACCGCTGCCGGTACTCACTCCGACTCAGGACTTGAACGATACACAGAACTTCGCTCCCGACGCAGTTTCCGGATTCAATGTGAATACGATTGCGATTGAGGTTCCGATCAGCATGATTACCACCAACGGGCAGCCCGTTATCGGGTCTTGGGCAACCACATCTCGACTGCGCACGCAGGTTCGTCCCCCTGCCGCGGGCGCTGCCGCTCCTCAGCCCAGCGACTTCACACAAATCCAACGAATGGGCAATCCGTTGATTAACGAATTGATCATCGGAACGGGATCGAAGGATGCCTGGAGCACCAGCGTGCCCAGCCAGGACATGCAATTTGCATCGTTCGCGCTGAATCCTCTGCTGGCGCGCGTACTGAACGCCGTCTATGGTTTGAACGTTCCGGACGCGCCGCGCACGGACCTGCTCCCGCTTGTGGCTTATGCTCCTCCTATAACGGCCCGAGGCGCCGCCCCCATGGCCCTAACTGCCGCTAATCCTTTTGCCGATTTGCTGCGCCTGAACACGTCCATTCCGGCAACTCCGGCGTCTTCCCGCAAACGTCTTGGTTTTGTTGCGGGCGACAACGCAGGTTATCCGAACGGTCGTCGTATTACGGATGACGTAACGGACATCTCGCTTCGCGCAGTGGCCGGCGCTCTTTGCAGTGGCTGCACCGCTGCCGGGATTCCCTTCAACGCTGCAACGGTTCCGGCACTAGGCGATGGTGTGAATACGAATGATGTCGTCACACAGGAAGTTTTTCCGTATGTCGCTTTTGCTCATAGCGGTCGGCAACGCAAGCATATCGATTTCGGCGAAACGCCCTGCACTCCACTGCCTCAAACAGCGACTTTGCCGGTTGGTTCGGCAAGTTGTCCCGAGCAGTAGACCGCAAATAGTCACCTACTCGGCCGCTTGGACACCTGTTCAGGCGGCCTTTTTCTTGCGACGAATATGTCTTGCTTTTCTCCCCTGCTCTTTCTGCTTTTCTGTCTTGCGCTGCCCCTCGCTCAAGCCGCCGCGCCTCAATCTTCCTTTATTACGACTCTGATTCAAAACGCGGAGGTGAAAATCAAGAAGTCTCCGGCCGAAGCGGATGGCTATAGCGACCTCGCTTTTGCTTTAACCCGACGCGCTCGCGAAACCGAAGACCGGCAATACCGCACGCGTGCTGAGGACGCAATCAACACGGCGTTAAAATTGCAGCCCGGAAATTTCGAAGCTCGCAAAACGCGCGTGATTCTCCGAGTCCAGCAGGGGCGCTTTGCCGATGCCGACGAAGAAGGCGCCGCGTTGAATAAACAGACTCCGGACGATAATCTCCTGTACGGATTGTTGGCGGACGTTGCGCTCGCGCGAGGAGTGTATCCCCGCGCGGAAGCGCTCACGCAACGCATGTTGGACTTGCGTCAAGTAAACGGTCCTGGTTTGCAGCGGGCCGCGAAGGTTCGTGAAGCCATTGGATTTCCCGATGGCTCGGTGGAATTCTGGATTCCCGCGCTTCGGCTAGCGAGCACCGCCGAT
>CAXSIG010000421.1:1841-5579 GCA_964237255.1 uncultured Bryobacteraceae bacterium | reverse complement strand
ACATTGAAGAGCATGGATGCCAAACGTGCCCGTCGAAACCTTGATTTCGTGAGCCCAGAGATTAGGCTATTACCGAGGACTTTAGGTAAATCATCGCGATTTACTAATAATATCTGGAAAATCTAGGAAAACTTCCAGGTGCTTAAATCTTCTCGGAATCGCCACTATTAAGCCATGCATGACGATGCTGAGTATTGCGAGCTGCTGAACCAGGCGCAAAATCTGCTGGTCCAGTATAAGGAAAAGGTTTGTAGCCTTGAAAGTTTAACTGCTATGAATCGTTCAAAAGCGTTGCAGGAATGCACATTGATTTACGATCAATTACTCGAGTCTCGAAACGTGATTCACGGTTATGAGCTCCTGCATGCCCCCCTTAACAACCGTGTGATTCGACGTGCGCTGTGAAGGATTGGTGACAAGTCTTCACTTGCGCTATCGCCAGATCATAATTCTCGATCCAGCTTAAATCTCCTGAACCCGAGCACGCGCGTTGAGCTAGGCACTCGCCGGATTTCAAAACCGCGGCGATCCAAAGATCGAGCAGGCGCATTCGTTCTATGCAGAATCCCATCCAATATTGATTTTAGCCAATACTAGTGATTTGACTCAGCTCCGTTTCCTACTTCGAGCAACAATTACGGCCTGCCTGTACGTCGGGGATTAGTTTGTTTACAATCCTCTTCCAGAATTGCAACAGCAAAGTCTTTCACAGCCAAGATGAATTTGGCTCGCGATTCAAGCTGCGTTGGTTCGTCGAGAGAGAGGCGCCATTCTTCTGGCAGGTGTACTTGCACATCTAAAATAGAAACCTGCGAGGAAGCAATTCAGAACTCCTACCGTACTAGGGAAACGTGTGACGATCCCTCATATCGAAGCGCCGTCATCAGCTCTTCGTGAGTTTCAGCCGCTGTCAAGCAAATTGGGCAAATCAGCAGGTGCTCTTCAAGTTTGCTGAGCAGAGGGTTTCCAGGGTTTCCGGCAAGTTGAGCCGGGTGAAGATTCATCAAATACAACTCCAAATCGCCTTCAGAGACGTAACTGCATAAGCTGGCTTTCATTCTCTGATTGGCACGGAGATGCACTGAATCCGGCGCTGGCCGCATCTGCTCCAAGGCTTTTTGATCGAATTCGCTATTGCGACGCAGCTCGTTTATGATCGCGGCTTTAGCTTTCCCCTCCGTTTCGAAACGGACACCTTCAGGCGCTGGATGTGCGGTGAAGTAGCTATGTTTCTCACGGGCATGAAACTTGACCCAGCCTACGAGCTCTCCCGCAAACAGGTCGTTGATTTCCCTCTCAGACTCACCGGGCTTTGCTTTTACCCCATTCCATAGTTAGTTCCCTACTTAATAAATAACCCCGAACCTGGCTGCGAGCACGTGGAAACCGAAAGTCTTACCTGGATTGGTACTGCGTACTAGAAAAGGCTTAAACTTGGATTGCATTGGCCCCGCTGCGCCAAACATTCTCCGCGAAAGTTTGAGTTCTGGACTCAGAACCAACAGCATCGGGCTTAGACCTTAATTGTCCTTCGTCCCGGAAGTAGCCGACTTTCCTTAAAACTAAGCTGGAGACAGCCGGTAGGAGTTTGGGGAACCACGGATGAATGCAATCTCTTCCGCGCTTGCCGGAATCGAGCAAGCGCAAACACAGTTGGCGAGTACAGCCGGACGGCTATCGAAAGCAGTGTTACCGGAGGATTTCGGCGGGGACTCCGTCGACCTCAGTTCTGAGATTGTGTCTTTGCTTGCTGCTCGAGACGCAGTCGGCGTCAGCGTGGCGATCGCTCATACAGTTGAGGATTCGGATAAGAGTCTATTTACCCTTTTGCCTAATTACGAGGCCGATGCGATAGCAGCGGGACGTGCGCGGTGCGACTAATCACCCATCCTGGCCGGCCTAAATCTACGACGACAAGTCTCCGAAACGGACATGGCAAGCACGTGGAGCAACTGGAGAAATCACCATCAAACCAGTAGCTGAGACCACAACATGTTGGGCAGGGGTCGAGTTTGTCTAGCTGACATTACTCGTAGCGTGCGGCCATTTAGCGAAGCGGTTGAATGCTGTCCGCAATTGCAGTTTTCGAGCGCATCCAGGGTGGTGGAAAGCACACCGCGCATAACCAGACGGTACCGTCATTCCAAAAGCGATGGCAGTTGCAAGCCGTGCAGGTTTTCTTGGTGATGGCGCTTGGCATTCTTGGCGAGATAGTGCGGGGTTCCACGGTTTGCTCTCTTCCTATTCCACGCGATCTTTCGTCCGCGCCGCATTGATCGTTTGCCACTGCATGTTGGCCGGCACGTTCTCCCATCCAGAACTTCTCCACAATCGACGCGAACAGCGGATCCCGGCTCAATAGCGCCGGCATCTGGGGCCGCCCGGTGCGTGACCCGGTGCGTGATGCTTGAGAGAAACTAAAAAAGGCCCAGTCTGATCGAAATCAAGCCGGGCCTTTGTGCAAATCAGATGCGAGCAATTAGGCGCGCGAGGCAAACTTCTTGCGGGAAATCATTCCGATGCCGAGTAGGCCAGCTCCCATTAAGAATGCCGAGACCGGTTCCGGAGTGGAAGTCGCGGAGGTTCCCAATGCAAAACCTTGGATACTGGAAACACCGGAATTAGTTGTCGAAGGCACGATCTGAGTTGGGTTGACGATGGTGAAGGCTGTATTCGGCGGAACGGCCGACGGCAAAGTAAAAGCTGTAGGCACATAGAACACATTTACGTTGCTGCTGTTCAACGACACAGTCCCGGCGTTGCTGATCGCAGCAACTGTTTGTGATCCGCTGCCTGGAGCGGTTTCATTCACCTTCAGACTAAAACTGAACTGCGGAAATGTGACACTCACGTCGGGTCCGCTATAGCTTAGCGCGAACGTACCATAACTTATATTCGTGCCCGGTGTCGCATCATCGAAGTTGCTTCCTGCGGTAATCGGATTGTAAGTCAGAGTGGCAGTACTGGTGCCTGATGTTGCTGAAATGGAAGTACCGCTAACCGGAGAACCATTGAAGGTTCCCGTGAACTCAGATCCTATTGTGTCGTAGGTAATAATCGTTGCACTCGCGGAGCCTAGGGACGCCATGAGCACAGTAATAAGAGAGAATAACTTCATTGTAAAAGCCTCCTAAAAGTCGCGGATGCTACCGCGCAATCGGGCCTGATAAGACTGGTTCAAATCCCGACTCCCGATCGTACTATGGCTCGAGCAAGTATGCATATGCTTTTACTAGCCCAAATTGTTAGTTACGTCACTAGGTGTTACACCTTAGTACCATCTGTCGTCGAGAAGAAAGTGAATCGTCATTAGATGGAGAACCTAGGCTGTTAGTATCTACCATGGTTTTATGTGGTGCTCTCTGCTTCATCTTTATCGGAGTTTCATTGCGCACGAGTTACATCTTCTCAGGCGAGTAATTCCCAAAGTCAAGTCAGGTTGGTAACAGGGCTCGACAGTCGCGGGGGTTCCGTTGCGAAGTTTCCCTTAGAGCGAGTTCGGCCATGCAATGTTTTACCCCTGAAATCCGCTTAGGCGGTTATGCCGAACAAGTGGGCAATGAAGCGGGCTTGTCCAACCGCATCTCCTTTGGCTAACCTCCTCACTCCGCCTTTCCGGATCATGTGCACCGTTTCGATGCCCTGTATCGTTCGCCAGGCACTCTGAAAAGAGCAGTAGCCTTTTGCCAACCAGACTCGTTTCTTCGGTAGTGTCGCAAATCGGTCGGAAGCGGCTTT
>CAXSIG010000421.1:0-1831 GCA_964237255.1 uncultured Bryobacteraceae bacterium | reverse complement strand
TAGGGTGAAGCGGATGCGTAAGAGCCGCACGGCGTTGTTCCGTGGCCGTCACTTTAAGAGGACGTGATCATGCTGTGCGTGCGCTGGTACCTGCGATATTCGCTGAGTTATCGAAACCTCGAAGAGATGATGGCGGAACGGGGGACTCACGGTCGACCACTCGACCATTGCTCGCTGGGTTTCGCACTACTCGCCCGTTCTAGAGAAGCGGATCCGCCGCGAGTTGCGCCAGCCCAATCGGTCCTGGCGTGTTGATGAGATTTACGTGCGGGTCGCTGGACGTATCTGTATCGGGCAGTGGATTAAGCCAGCGACACAATCGACTTCTTGCTATCGCCATCCGTGATCGCATTGCGGTCACGCTCCCGAAAGATTGCTCTCCGCCGGAACGGCCGCTATCTTCCTCCTTGGCAACAGAGCTGCGGTGGTGCTGCCTGATTTGTTCAGACGCGCGAACCGGAGCAGTACAGAAGACTTTAAGAGGGCGGCGATTCACACCGTCCTCTAAATTTCTATTTAGGCGCCGACAAGACTTTATGCGGGCGAATCGATCCGCATTCCAACTCTTACCAACACTTCTACTTCAGAGCCCGGAGCAAAGTCCGGGCCCGGGGCGGTTCGAACGAAGGACCATGCGTTCTTCGAAGCTCTTGGTTCCAATGGGCGCGCCTGCATCACCTGCCACCAGCCCTCGAACGGAATGAGCATTTCCGCGGCGTCCGTGCAGGCGCGGTGGACGGAAACTCTCGGGCACGATCCGCTCTTCGCGGCAATTGACGGATCGAACTGCCCGGACTCACCGCAGACCGACCGGGCGTCGCACACCCTGCTCCTCGACCGCGGTCTGGTTCGGATCGGCTTAGCTTGGCCACCGCTATCGGCTACCGGTGTTGCGATCCGGCCGGAGTTCCGGATTGAGGTGGTGCGCGATCCCACCGGATGCAACACGAGTTCTACCTACGGTTTGACCAGCGTTCACCCCACAGTGTCCGTCTACCGTCGACCCCGAACATCAGGGAATTTGAACATAGCGATCGCTGGCTTTCAGGAAAAAGGCTTCATGGCGGATGGGCGGGAGCCGACCTTGGCCAGCCAAGCAATCACCGCAATCCTGGTGCATGAGCAAGCGAACGCGCATCCCAGTCCGGAGGCGATTCGACAGATCCTCGACTTCGAAACTCAAATTTACGTGGCGCAGTCTTCGCATACGCGGGCGGGCTTACTAAATGAGAAATTAGGGCCCTCTGCGCTAGGTCCGGAGAATCTAGCGAACGGCAGGGTGGATGCACAAGCCTTCAGCCAATTCGATATGTGGCGCAAGCCGAACACTGAAGCGAATCTGGGCGTCCAGCTTGAGTTTCGTGCGTCGGTAGCCCGCGGGAGCGACATATTTCTGAAATGGGAATTTCGCATCGCTGGCACGATATTTACCTGCGCAACTTGTCACCAAGGGAATGGGTCCGGGTCGATGGACATCGGCACAACGAATATCTCTGCCGTAGAGGCGTTGCCCGATCTGCCGCTCTTCCGAGTTGTCTGCGAAAAAACGGCGCCTCCGCATAGCACCTTAGGTCGCGTCATTTACACCCAAGATCCTGCAAAGCTTTGATAACAGGAAAGTGCGCGGATGTCGGGTCTGTGAGGATGTAGCAGTTTCACGGGTTATCGGCGCGCGCTCCCTACTTTTCAAATGGCTCGGCGCAAACGCTACGTGACTTGGTGGATTTCTAACGATTCCCGCTATGCGATTCATTATGGCGACCGGGAAAAGCAGGACTTGATTAATTTTCTAAACGTTCTTTAGTATCAATCGCGGCTAATTCTTCGACGA
>CAXSIG010000420.1:0-5580 GCA_964237255.1 uncultured Bryobacteraceae bacterium | reverse complement strand
CTTGATCGACACCTCGCACCTGGTTGGTCTGCGCGATCGGGCGCTGCTGGCCATCTTGATTTACACTGCATCACGCGCCGGCGCCGTCGCCCAACTCAAACGCGGCAACCTTTACCGGGGCAGGGGACCAGTGGATGCTGCACTTCGATGAAAAGGGCGGTAAGTCGCGCGAGATTCCCGTGCGGCACGATCTGCAGCTGATTGATCTTCGATTACCTCGACGCGGCCGGACTGCGGGAGGCGGGGAAGGATCTGGGGATGTTTCAGAGCGCTGTGCGCAAAGATAAGCGGCTCTCGGGCTCCGCGATCCACGTCAACGACGTGTGCCGCATGACGAAACGGCGGCTGCGCGATGCCGGTCTCCCCGAACAACTGTCGCCGCATTCGTTTCGCGTCACCACCATTACCGATCTGCTTGAGCAAGGGGCGCCGCTTGAGGACGTGCAGCGCCTGGCCGGGCATGCCGATCCGCGTACAACGCGGCTCTACGACCGAAGAGATAGGAAGATCACGCGGAATGTGGTGGAGGGATTTCTGTGTAAAGCCCGCAGGTTTGAACAGTTCGCATGAAAACTGTTTCAATTTCTTTATGAGGAACTGGTTTGCCCTCATGAACTCCGCGCCAACGAGCAGCATGGCCTGCAAGGGCGCTGCCGTTTTTGAAACAGAACTATTCATTCTGTTTCACCGCTGCTTCGCAGCGTGGGCTTAGTTGGCAAATCGCTGCGCAAATAGCTATATTTTGAAGGGAACGGATTCGCCCTGAGCAGTACCGTCTGAAGACCGGTTATCGACGGCGCTCTGCAGCAGAGAGTGAGAGCATCTATTGTAGGGTGTATATATAGGCTTCCAAAGGAGTGCTCATGTCTGAATCCATTGACGGGAAATGGTGCTTAATTGCCGAAACAGAGGACGAAAAAAAGATCCCCGCCCACCATGTAGCAATCAGCTTTCGGGCTGGCGATGGTAACGTTCAAGGAGCGCTGATTAACCGAGTCACCCACGTGGAAGTGCCATTACCATTTTTAGTCTTCGATGGCAACTCTCTTCAACTTCGATTACCCGATCAGCCGACCGATTTCAGGCTCTCTTTAAGCCGGAACGGTTCCAGATTTGAAAGATTCTGGATGAATGCGACTGGCAAAATTGGGCCCAAGCTGAAGCTGGTGCAGCGTTCCTAACCCTGATGGCAATGACCGGAGATCCGAACCGATCAACGGCGTAGCGTTCATCTTGAACTATAGCCACTAAAACAGAACGGGCAATTCTGTTCCAAAATCGATCTCTATGCAGGTGAGGGCCGCGAACAAACACCAGAACCGGCCAAACGGGGACGACATCTGATCAGCCGAGCATCGCATACTGTGCTGCCGTTCGCCTGTTAAAGTGGGTATTCGCCAGGTTCTAGCTTCTCCCTGTCTGAGAAAAATGCGGTATCAGTCAAGGAGACATATGAGAAAAGTTTTCGCTGCGATTTTGTTCAGCGGTTGTCTGCAGGCGCAGGTAACGGTACTTAAAATCGGGCATTTGGTTAATCCCGAAAATGGTACAGCTGCCGCTAATCAGACCGTTGTTGTGGAAAACGGCAAGTTTTTAGCAATCGGCCCAGATGTAAGTGTCCCAACCGGTGCCAGAACCGTAGATTTGAGCGGGTACTACGTTTCCCCGGGGCTTGTGGATGCCCATAACCACCTGGCGCTCACGTACAAAGAAGAACCCGAGCATAACAGCTATTACTTAACCACTGTTATGGATTCAACCGCCATCCGCGCGATCCAAGCCACTTCCAATGGCATCACCATGTTGTCGGCGGGCTTCACCATGGAGCGCGATCTGGGTAACAACGGAAACTATGCCGATAGCGCGCTCCGTATCGCCATTGAGCAAGGTTGGGTTCCCGGCCCGACCATCATTAATTCGGGCATTATTATCGGCGCTTTTGGCGGTCAGTTCCAACCGGTGCCTGAACGCGAATCGCTGATTGAGCCCGAATATCTGAATGCAGATACAAACGATGAGATTGTGAAAGCGGTCCGCCGCAACATCCTGTACGGCGCAAAAGTCATCAAGATCTGTGTTGACTGCAAATCCTACGGCTACACCGCAGATGAAATGCGCCTTTTTATTTCCGAAGCCGCAAAAGCTGGTTTAAAGGTAGCGGGGCACGTTCAGACGAAAGCAGGCGCGCTACGAGCGATAGATGCGGGCCTGTGGTCAATTGAGCACTCCAATGCACTAGACGATGAGACACATAAGCTGATGGCGAAGAAAGGCATTTGGCGTGTGGGAACGGAAACCCCGTTTACCAGCTATCACACAACTACTCCGGGCGCTAAGGCGCGCTTCGATCGTCAAGTGGAAGGGATGAAAAATGCCTACGCCAATCACGTGAATATGGCGTTTTCTACGGATGCCGACTATTACATTCCCGGGATGGATCGCGGGCAATTGGTAATCGACTTCCTGAAAAGCTGGCAGGCAGCGAAGATTCCCGCGCCGGAAGTTCTGAAAATCATGACGGTCAACGGTTATAAGGTTTGCGAACTATATGAAAAACGCGGACTGATCAAAGTTGGCTTCCCTGCCGACTTGATTGCCGTGCGCGCTAACCCGCTTGAGGATCTCGACACGCTTCGAGACGTTCGCTATGTCATGAAAGATGGCGTGTTCTTTAAGACCGATGGTGTGATGACCCCGGGGCCGTTCTTCCACAGCGGACCCGTACCACCCAACGCCTGGCGCATACACTAATGCGGACCCGACGTCGGTTTCTGCAATCTGCGGCTGCGGGTCTTTCGGCCCCAGCTCTGAAATCTCAACTGATGATGCCGCGCTTTGCGCTGGTGCAACCGGAACTTTTCTCCGCAGCGGGCGCGCAATGTAACTGCTGGGCCGACTTCGATAATGATGGCGATCCCGATCTGTTCGTCAGCTTCAAAGCCGGTCTCCCGAATCGCCTCTACCGCAACGACTATGGAACGTTCGTGGAAGTGGGCGCCACCGCGGGTCTGGCCGATGTTGCCGACACTCGCGGCGCTGCGTGGGGCGATTTTGATGCCGACGGCAACATTGATCTTTACGTCGGCTTCAGCCGGCGCGCCAACACTCCCAACAGGCTCTATCGAAATGAGGGGAACGGCACGAAATTCGTCGATATCGCGCATGATCTAGGCGTTGCCGTTATCGGTGAAACGCGCCAGATCTCTTGGATCGATTTCGACAATGACGGGAAAATGGACCTGTTCGTCGCTCTGCGCGACGGACCAAACATGCTCTTCCACAATGAAGGTAACAGATTCGTCGATGTAGCTAAGGATCTCGGGGTTGCAGACCCACGTAAGACTGTGGGCGCGGCGTGGTTTGATTACAATCGCGAGGGGCGCTTATCCCTCTTTACCGCGAACCAAGATGGCACCCTTAACGGCTTCTTCCGTAACGAAGGCAACAAATTTGTCGACGTAGCGCGCGACCTAAACATGGACGCAGCAGGGCGCCCAGCCGCGAATGGAAGCTGCGGTCCAAGCGTAATCGATTTCGATAATGATGGACACCTGGATCTGTTTGTAGCCGGTTACGGAGAAAACTTCCTCTACCGCAATAGCGGCTCCGGCAAATTCAGTAATGTGGCGGCCTCCCTTGGTGTTTTCGGCGGTGATCACGCGACTCCCTCCGCGTGGGGTGATTACGATAACGATGGATGGCCCGACTTATACGTCTCGTCCTATATTCAAAAGCCGCTCAATGAGCATGACTATCTCTACCGAAATACCGGCACCCGCTTTTCGGAAGTGACCCCTTGGGAGATGTTAAGAACGAGCGCGACCCACGGAATCCAATGGGCGGACTTTAATGGCAATGGCGCGCTCGATTTTGCTATCGCCAATAACAATCCAAATGGTACCCACTCTCTCTGGCGCAACCTTTTGCCCTCCGAACAAGCCCAATGCTCTTTGCAAGTGTTGGTTCTCGATCGCAAGGGCCGCTCGACATGCGCCGGGGCGGAAGTCCGCATTTACAAAACCGGCACACGCCAAGTCCTTGGGGCGAGGATTGTCGACACCGGAAGCGGCTACTGCTCCCAGAATGTATTGCCTGTTCATTTCGGGCTTGGAGCAACCGGGGTCGTGGATGTCGAGGTGACAACGCTAACAGCAAAGGGCCGCGTTGTCACCAAAGTGGAAGGTGTCGAGTCCGGCAAACTCAGCCGCCGAACTTTGGTAGTACGACCGGCGGACTCAGCGGTCGTTTAGACCGTTTTGAAATGGGGAATTTATGAAGAGTGTTTTGCTGATCATAGCTTTCAGTTTTTTATTAGCAGGCCTCGCCGGAGCGCAAAGCGGCGGGGTTCAAGATGGCATTAAACTCGGAAGGGTATACGTCACGGGCGAAAATCCCGGCATCCGTCTCCTCGATAAAGAAGGCGGAAAGGTTCTCACTGCAGTGAGCTACTGGCGCATTATTTGGAGTCCAGTTGGAGCGGGCCACGTTTGCTTCGTCACAACGGGAGACGGAAAGTCACCCGACGATCTTCGTACTGCATTTGTAGATAGCCGGAAGCTGTACGACTTTCTTTCCCAGCAAATTATGGGGACTTTCGACACCTCGATTAAGGAGCGCCCTTTTACGGTGGTGCAGTCGGAGTTCAGCGATCCTGGGCAAGGAACGTTCAGCGAGTCTGGGGATTCGATGATGGAGCGAAGGGTCAAATTTCATTCAGAGAAGTACACTGCAGTATTGATCTGGCGCGATTTCTACGAGCCCTTTCAGCTCGATACACCGGTTGGGGGCGGGCGGAACCCTTTCGGCGTAACCTCGCTTTTTATCCCGGCAAAGAGCGCAGATGTCATCCTTAACGGCAAGAAGGCCGCCGGCAACGTTTATCCGCAAAAACGTGGTCCGGTGCAGAGCAGCAGCGCATTCCTGGCTTTTTCCGAGAGTTGGGTCAAATAAGAGTTACGATAGATCGTTGCGGAGTAAGAGCTACCGTGACCTTTTCGATTAGAATGTAAATCGCGCAGTTGCCTGAATGGCCCGTGGCCCAGCACCTTCCGCAGTCTGCGTGGCTGAGATGACGCCGAAGCTGGACGTGTTGAATACCGTGTTGGGAGGATTGTAATTCACGTGGTTTAGCAAGTTCGCGGCCTGCGCGCCAAACTGAAAGCCGGCATTCTCTTTGAGCTTCACCGTTTTCATGAGCGACAACGAAATTGCCTGCGTTCCCGGCCCTTGAAAACTTCCCACGGAAGAATTTCCAAAGCGGCCGATATTATTCTGCGGAACCGCAAAAGCCGCAGGGTTCAACCATTGACTTGGTGTTTGATTCGCGGCGTAAGGAGAAACGCCCGCAACACTGTCCGCTCGTCCGTTGTTGAAAAGGAGTGGAAAACCTGTACCGGACGGATCCGCTCCAGGGACAGTCACAGTCAGAAACGGTCCCGACTGGAACAGTAAAACTCCTGCCAATTCCCAGCCGCCAACCAAGCGACTTTCGATCGGACCACTGTGACCGCCGAAAGGAAGTCGATATAGAAACGTATTCAGAAATCGGTTGCGGCGGGAAAAGGCCACATTCCCGTATTC
>CAXSIG010000419.1:567-5582 GCA_964237255.1 uncultured Bryobacteraceae bacterium | reverse complement strand
CGACCCGGATCGACGGGACGGCGGCGGCCGCCGCCTTACGGGGAAAAATCGCCGGCGAGGTCTCGCGCCTCGGTCGGGACGGCATCCGGCCCGGACTCGCGGTGGTGCTGGTCGGCGAGGACCCGGCCAGCACCGTCTATGTCGGCTCCAAGAAGCGGCTCACGGTCGAGGTCGGCATGCGGTCGATCGACCACACGCTCCCGGCCGATATCGGCGAGGCCGAACTCCTCGCCATCGTGCAAAGCCTCAACGGCGACGACGCGGTCGACGGCATCCTCGTCCAGCTGCCGCTCCCGGCGCATATCGACGGCATTGCTCGTGAAAATCTCTTTCACGTCCTCAGGTTCGCCGATGTACTCGTTGCGAACGGATAAGAACGCCGCCACCGCCCCCGAGACATGCGGCGCGGCCATGCTGGTGCCCGAAAGCTCGCAATACAACACGTCGTCCTGATCCGTGATGTGATATTTGCTTTGCTCCCGACCGGCGGCGCAGGAGATGATCCGTTCTCCCGGCGCGATCACATCCGGCTTCAAGCGCCCGTCGCCGGTAGGGCCTCGCGACGAAAAATAGGAGACGCCGTAAACGTGCGGCTTCTCGCGGTGCGTGGAACCCACGGTAATGGCAAGATCCGCATTGCCGGGATCTGTAATGCTCAAGTTGTTGTAGCCGGACTGCGCGGAATAACCGCCGTTTCCAGCCGAAACCACCACCACCACACCGCTTCGAACCAAGCGATCGCTCTCTACGCAGAGCGGGCTCTTACCGCATGCGAACCAGCGCGGATTGAAGTCGTAGCCCAAGCTGATATTGGCGCCGTGAATGAGCAGGTGCTTGCCGTACTGGTTCCAGCGTTGAATCTGATCGATAGCCAGCAGTACCCAGCTGACTTTGCCTGTGCCGGCAACAATCCCGGAACCTTCGGGACCTCCGATATCCGACACCACTTTCAGACTTAACAACTTTGTTTTCGGAGCAACGCCGGAGATGCTTTTCAGTTTTTCGAAGCGCTGCGGAATGCCTTTGTCGTTTGATTCATTCCGCATTTCCGTGCCAACAACGTTTTCACCAACTTCGGGGTCCTTCGAAGTCCATTTCCCCGCGATGATTCCCGACACGTGCGTTCCATGTCCGAAACGATCCACCAGCGCCGATGCGTCCGACGCGCTTACATCAGCGGCAAGATTGTTCTTGCTGTCTGGCGTGAAATCGCGATGGCAGAGCGGCTGCAGCAGTGTATCGTCTTTGAAGTGTGTTTGTGTGGTGGCGAAATGAGGATGGTCGCCCTGGATGCCGGAATCGAGAACCGCCCAAACAATTCCTTCTCCATAAGCTTCAAAGGAACGTTGCGCCGCGTCCGCTTTCACTGTGATCAGCGATTTGGTGAGTGTGGTGCTGATCTCCTGGTCTTCCCAGATGCGGTAAACCACGCTGCCGGTTTTTCCCTTCTCCAGCGTTAGCTGCCGCGCTTCGTCGGCCAGTTTTAGGATTTGCCAGGCAGCGAGACAGCCAAACACGTAGGGCGGCAGCGCGCGATACCTGTCGTCCGCGATCCCCCATTCTTTTGCACGCTCCACCACCTGCCTGGTAGCCGCGCCAACACCCCCGGGAAACATCTCATTCAGCGAGATGATGATCTCGAACCGTTGGTCGGGCTTGCCGTCTCTTACCGCTTGCAGGACCTGCGAAAGCAAGGGCTCCGTGATAAAAGTTCGCGCCATGTCCTGACGAATGGCATCGCGCTGATCCTTTTGGCTGGCACGCGCGTCGGCGCCCTCTTGTACGTTGCGCGCGCGAAGTTCTTCGGGGTCCATCGGCTAGTGAGCGTCTTCCACAATTACGTCCAACGCCTTCTCGCTAATCATATAGATTGCGGACACGATGAAGTAACCGGGAATTTTGGGAAAGACGGAAGCGTCGACCACGCGCAGGTTCTGCACGCCGCGCACTCGGAATCGGCTATCGAGAACAGCCATCGGATCGTTCGCCGCACCCATCTTGTTTGTGCAGGACGCGTGGTGGCCCCAGGCTTCATTGCGAATAAATGTTCGGAGCTCTTCGTCGGTCTTATCGGGGCCGGGAACTTCCTCCTTAGTAATCAAGCCCAGGTTCGCCATGTGCTGGTTCATGGAGCGAACGAATTTTACTCCTGCGACTACAGCATCAAGATCGTCGCCAGTCGCGTCATTGCTTTCGGCGAAGTAGTGAAACTCAATCCGCGGCATGTCGCAAGGGTTGCCTGATTTCAATGTGACCCGGCCCGCGGTATTGTTAGTGCGCGCTTTGAGAATAGCCCAGGTGTAGCGATTGCGGTAATGTTCGAATTGCGCGGAGTAGCCCGGCACGTAACCCGCGAAATATCCAGGAAGGCCGAAGATGTAAAGATCAGGATCGGCCAAGTCCGGGCGGGAGCGCTTGATAATGCCGATGAGCGCGCCGTTCGAAGCATAAATCCCGGTGCCGCCACCCGACCACGAACTGAAGCAGACATCCGGCGTCCCGCCTTCTTCAGGCGGCAGAAACGTGGCTCCCTTGAGCAGAGCGAAATCGCGTAGGAAGTCGGATACCACGCCGACTTCATACCGGTCCTGCAAGTTCTCGCCAACGCCGGGTAAATCCACCAACACAGGCACCCCGCACTGTTCCAGTTCCGCTTTGGGGCCAATGCCTGAAAGCTTCAGCAACTGTGGAGTATTGAACGCTCCGCCGCAAAGAACCACTTCGCGCTTCGCATAAACCTGCTGGCGCGGCCCGGACGACGCGTCGGCAACCTGACCGGGGTCCGCCGCATACAGGTGACGGCCTTCCAGGTACTCCACGCCGACGGCCTTCGTACCTTCAAACAAAACCCGCGTGGCAAGCGACTTCATCTGGATGGTCAACTTGTCCGGAAGTTCCGCCTTCGTTTTGAGCAGGAACTCGCGCGGTCCATTGCGTTTCCCGTGAGCCACCGCCATCGGAGTAAACGCGACGCCTTCCGGACTATGCGCCGCGTTGCGGCTGTCGTTCGGGTCGAAGTGCGTGATGGTGCGCAGAAGCGGATTGCCGACATGGTCGGCCACCGCCTCACGAACGGCTTTCAACAGCATCGTAACCAGTTCCGGATCTTTCAGGATTATCTTCGGGTCGGCCTCGCTTGTTGAGAGCCAACCTTCGAACCCGTGGCCGTGCGCGGGAACTTCTCCGCCATCTTTATGGTGAAAAAATTCCGTGAAGTTGGAAATGGCATTCTCCACAATGCCCTTCAGCGACTGCGGATTCGCCACATACTGGCAGTTCTCCAGGCGCGCGAAGTAAGGCCGCATTTTATCCGCCCGCCAGGATTCGTCTCCGGTGACATCCGCGATGTAGTTCCAGTCGCTATCCTGCGGGAGCACCGTGATCATTGCATTGTGAGAGGTGCAACCGCCCAACGTGCCGGCGCGCGGATACCAGACACCGTCCTTCGCGGCGACGTACTTGGTGTCCTTTTTCTGCTGCTCCGTGTCCGTGTAATGGCGCACGAAGTAGTCCCAGGCGATGTCCTTGTACTCCGTGGAGAGGCCATGGAAGATGGGTACTTCATACATATAGCGGCCCATGTCGGATTCGGCACAGGGATCCGCACCCGCCTCCATCAGCAGGACATTGAATCCCTTGCGCGCCAGGTTCGCCGCTAGTGGCCCGCCACCGGCGCCGGAGCCGACGATCACGTAATCGTAATTGGTTTCCATGTTGTGCCTCTGTTCTAGAAAGTCTTCAGATAGCCGATGAGCGCGCGCTTGTCGTCGTCGCTTAGTGCGGTCTCTTCTTTGAGGTAACTTGTTCCGAAATAATGCCCGCGATTGACTACATAATCCGGACACTTACTCAGGCTCATCAGCGGTTCCACAAGGTTGGCCAGAACTTTGCTGGCATCGGCATCGCTTGCGTCCTTCGGCAAGTTCGCCAGATCGTGTTTGATTTTGATTACCAAATCCAGCACTTTGCGATCATGGTCCAGCCGTCCGGCCAAGTCGGAATCGTCGGCAAGCAGGTTCAGGTTGGTGAGCAGTGAGACGGCCGTACCCGCCGGAATCGGCCCAATCTCCAGGCCGTCTTGGTTGTAGAGGTTGGGGAACAGCCGTTGTGAAAATCCGAGAATGCTCTTCAGGTTATCCGGCACGTAACCGAGGCCGACGCGAAGGAAGCTCCGTTGCGTTGTGCGATCGATCAGACCCGGAACTTTATCCCCCAACACCGCATCCTTATCGCGCTTCTCCGGCCACAGCATCTTTTCGATGGAATCCTGGAACGAATCGAGACGGGCCTCCACAGAGGGGCTTGCGTTGAACTTGCCGACCGTGTTGTTGAGAAGGAACGGCGCAGTGGACCAAAGACTGATCAGCGACGCGGGACGCGTGTAGCCCCTGCCGCCGCCCGGCATGTGGAACTGCTTGGGTTCGCCGGTCATGGGATTGTAGACCGTTACATCGCCGACAGCGGGCAAGTCCTTGTAAGTCTGGGAAGAAAAGTTGTCCCAGATGTTGCCACCGATTGCGTTGGTCGCAAGCGGGCTGCAAGCGTTGGTCTGGAGAAGTGTGACGGGAACGCGGAACTCGGCGGAAAGAAAGTTGCCATCGAGGAAGTCCGGTTTGGCAACGATGGCGCGCATCTTGGACTTAAATTCCTCCGTCTTCGTCCACGTCCAGTACTTGTTCCAGCATGTTAGGTAGTCCTTGCCGGAACAGCCGCCCGGATCAAGACCGGGGGCCGATTCGGGAAGCTTGCTGGAATGGCAGCGCGCGCAAGTTTCGGCAAACACCACCTTGCCTCGCGCGAGATTCGCAGCAGAGCCCAGAGCCGCATTTCCGCCAGGAGCGTCCTTCAATTTGTGAGGCGCGGTGGTCTTCAGGAAAAACAGTGCAAGATCCGGAGTTTGCGCTTCAGTCGCTTCCCAGGAGGAGGAGTTCTTCCGAGCTACCGAAATCTCAATCGGCGTCACTTTCTTACCGCCAATCAAGGGGTTGAAGTGGAGGAGCCACTCTTCGCTAAAC
>CAXSIG010000419.1:0-557 GCA_964237255.1 uncultured Bryobacteraceae bacterium | reverse complement strand
CAGGAACACGCGATTTAATGCGCCCAGAGCGCCGACCGAATCCGATCCGTCTTTCAGAACGCGGGGGCTATAGGAAGTATCCGGAGCGACGTAAAGCGCGTTGAGCGGGTTGCCGGCGGGAAGGTAATCGTTGAACTGTTTGTTGTTTTTGCCCCCGCCCGCAATTGTTTCTTTGCCGAATCGTTTCGCTTGATCCAACCGCGGCATCAAGCTGTAGACCGCATTCATAGTGCGCGTATTATTGATGTTGTCCGAAGACACCAGCGACGTGTCCAGACTGCCCGGTCGCGACGTGTGGAACAGTTGAAACACAAAGCTGCTTTGATCGCCGTCCCAATCGAAAATCCGATCGATCCAGAAGTATTGCGCTCCTACGTTGGAGCTAAGATTTGCCCAGGTAGGATGTTCCGGGTCGGCTGGCGGCATCACAGGGTTGGGCCCAACGTGGCAAAAGCCGCAGGACATCCCCACACGATAAGGGCGGACCAGGCTCTTGTCTTTGAAATAAGCCGGATCCTTGTAATAGCGCTCCGGGTCCCACTTTTTGGCCGCCGCTT
>CAXSIG010000418.1:0-5590 GCA_964237255.1 uncultured Bryobacteraceae bacterium | reverse complement strand
TAGGTCTGGAACCTGACTGACCTTCGGGTTGTCCTCTAACCCAGGATCCGGAACATGACCGTGCAATCCCTCTTTCCACCACCACAGACCGCCTGTTCCCGGTGCGAACCACAGACGGTCTTCACCATCGACGAATACAGGATTACTCCCAGCCGTGGGCACTCCTTCCGGAACCGAGTAAGTGACGAAAGCGCTGTCTCGAAGCCTTTCTAAACCGTTCGCGCTTCCAATCCAGATACTGCCCTCACGGTCCTCAAAGAACGCTGTTACCGCAAATCCAGGTTCCTTTCTAGCGGGATCCAGGGCGGTTAAACCGTTAGCGTTCAAACGGAATACATCGCCGGTATCAGTGCCTACCCAAAGATTTCCATCACGATCTTTTGCCAAAGCGAGAATCTGGTACGACTTTAATTTCCGGGTCTGTTCGACGATTTCGGAGCCGTTCCACAGTACGATTCCACTGTCCGTGCCGATCCACAAATTTCGATCGCCGTCGGCCAGAAGGCAATTCACTTTCGGATCGGGAAGGCCGCGGAGGATTGGTACAGTGCTGTCGTTGTCCAACTGATAGAGTCCCGCTCCGCGCGTGCCCAGCCAGTACTTGCCGTCTCCTGTTTGCGCGAGGGCCAGCACCGGCGAACGCGGAATATTCTGAGCTCGCGCCACCTGTTTCAATTGATTGCCGACGATTGTGAACACGCCCTCTTGACCGTAGGCAACCAAAATTTCGCCATTACGGCCGCGAGTCATACTGAACAGGTACGGCGTCTTTATCGTCAGGGAGAATGGGTAATCGATTTTCTCGTTGCGATATCGGAATAGCCGTAAGTTTTGGAGCCGAATCCAAAGATCGCCGGCCGCGTCTGAAGTGAGCCCCGCTACGCCGCCCAAGTTGTCCGATTCGGACTGGCGGTGTATCAAGCGAAATTCCACTCCATCGAATCGAACCAAGCCCTCCTCAGTCCCGATCCAGAGATAACCATCTGGTGTCTGTGTGATGGCCCGAACGGAGCCGCGAGGAAAGCCACGTTCGGCTCCCCAGTGCTCGCGCACGTATTGCGACATCGCCCTGTTTGGCTCGATCGCCAGTGCGGCCGACGTGCAGACGATACCGAATGTCAGTCCTGCGAGACACAAGTTAAGGGAGATAATCAAAAGCCTCCACGGTAACTTCGGTTCCGCGCCGAAGCGGGTTGGTGCGGTTGTCGAATACGTAGAGGTTCAGGTTCACGGCTTCCTCGCCGGCCATGGGAACTCCGGAAGTAAACACGTGCTCTCGAATCGCTACTTGTTCCCAATCTGCCGTGGCTCCTCGGAAGGCCTTAAACGTTGCGCGTCCGGGCGCCCATCGCAACATGAAGGTTACAGTTCCAGCCGGCAGATCGAACTGGATTGTATTAGCCGGTAGATGATACGGCTGAATTACAAATTGAGCGTTCCTTGTGAACATCTCGCCCCACTTGCTGACCTCTATGTCCATTTCTTGCGCGGTGAGCCCGCTTGACCACATCGACATGGCAAACACCGCCGCTAACTCCATTCGCGAGAGGTCGCGGACCACAAAGCGATAGGTTCCGTAACCAAGGCTCCGGCGTAGGTGCAATGCGGAGCTGGTCCACTGACCGGGTGTTCCCGCAATTCTGAGATGAAGAAATTTGTCGTCGCCCAACCATACATTTTCGGCGCGATAAAGATTGCGGGTGCCTCCGGCGTCGTTTTCCGTGCTTCGGAGCTGCCAGTCATAGCCGGCAAATAAAATGGTTTTCCCCAGAGGGGTCGAAACGGCTTGTTCTTGGACCGTTGTAATAGCTAAAACCGAGTCCCCGACGGCGGGAAGCTCCGCCATTCTCAGCCGTGGCGTATAACCGGTCTTTACCAGCAGCGCGGCGTAGTTGGAACCGGGGTGAGTGCGGTTCTTCCAGGACGAGTCACCTTGAATCGCGGTAAGCGAAGCGTTGCCTAGCGGCTGTACCCACCAATCACCGCTTTTTGCATAGAGCACAACATATTCCCCTGGGCGGGCGCCCTGAACCGAGCCTTCGATGGGATCGAGTTGAGTCGCGTTTCCGACACCAAAGTCGGGAACCTTGGTGAACAGAATTGTGGGAGGAGGGGGAGGACTGGTTTTACAGCTACTGACAACCAAGTGCGTGAGTAAACATAGCGTGCTTCCCGCGAGTTTGAAGAATTGAGATCTCATTTCGCGTGATCAATCGTAACTTCACATTATGCGTTTAGAATCGATTCCAGTCCTACCTTGATCCGGTAAGGCTCGAATACCCCGTTCGAGGTATCGGAGCCGCTGTTAGCCTGCTCAACTTTCGTCGCTTATTGCGGTTGTTCTCCAGACAAAATCGTCTTAGTTCCCGGGCGCTTCCAAATCACTAACCTCGGGCGACATTGGCATTATGCATTAGCAATAAACCTCCAATCATTTGATCAAGCCAAGCCGTCGAATCATTTCCGCTGCTTGCTCTCGAATCGAGGCGTCACCACTGGTAGCAGCTTCGCTTAAATTAGCACTTGCGCCTTTCAGGTCGCCAGCCTGTATCAGTACCGCCGCCAAGCCGAAGTGGGCACGCGCTGAGTCCGGCTTAATTTGGATGGCTTCACGATAGTGCGGGGCGGCAGCTGCCGGTTGGCCTTTCGCCATGAGGAGGTCGGCCAAAAGGATGTGCGCGTCCACGAATCGGCTATCGTTGCGCAGCGATTCTTCCAGTTGGCGCTGGGCCTCATCGACCTGTCCGGTTTTGCCGAGCAGCATAGCAAAGTTGTATCGTGTTGCGGCGTCTGCGGGGCGCAGGAGCAATGTGCGCTCGAACTCTTCGCGCGCTTCTGCCGGCCTTCCCGTCTGAGCCAGGAGAAGCGCCAAGTTCGCGCGGGCGTCGGCGTAATCGGGGCGGATGCGAATCGCTTCCCGGAAAGATGGTTCGGCAAGCGATTGTTCTCCGCTTAGCAGCCGAATGTTGCCTAAGTTGTTGTGCGCTTCGGGAAGGTCTGGGTCTAACGTGATTGCTTTTCGGATGGCAGTTAGCGCATCTGTCGTTTTTCCCAACGCTTGGTAAGCAAGTCCTAGCTCGTGCCAAGCAATTGCGCGAGAGGGTGCAAGGGAAACGGCCTGCTCCAGTACGCTGACGGCGTTGTCATTGCGTGCGGAACGCCGTAAGGCTGTTCCCAGCTTTTGCAAGGCGACCGACGATTTCGGATCCATGCGTACCGCATCCCGGTACGCGGCTGTCGCCATCTCTTGGCGACCGGCACTCTGGAGAGCGTCGGCGAAGTCCAGGTAGTATTCCGGTTGCTTCGGTCGATATTTTTCGATTGCCGCTGTGAGTTGCGCAATTCCCTCAATAAGATTGCTTTGCTGGATCACTTGCGCGACGGCCAGGCTTAGGTCGTTTTCCGCGGAGTGTGAAAGCTTTTCCGGGTAATACGGCACTACGCTTCCTCGATAAAGGTCCTGTCGTTCGGTCCGTTCCGCCAGTAAATCTCCCGTGGGCTTTTGACGCTGAATAAAGTGATCGGTGACGGCGACGTGAATCACATCCTCCGTTCGGCGCTTCGGCATGTGACACCCTACGCAGCCGTCACCAGCCGGATGCGTTTTCGCCTTAACCTTTTGATCGAGTTCTTGGGCATGGCACTGCATACATACGGCCGTGTAGTGCTCATCTGCATCTTGGCCACGTGGCGCGTCATGAGGGTTGTGGCAGGTGGTGCAAAGAAGCTTTTTCTCCGCTTTCGCGTTGCTTTTTAGAAAACATGCCGAGCGCCGGAGCCGGTAGGCGGCGTTCACAATTTCAAATTTGTCGTCTCGTGCTGTGCCCGGCGCGTGATCGAAATTGAGAATGAAGTTTGCGAGGGGCTCACCCGGTTGGTAAGAGAAAGCACTTCGTTCATAGCGCTGAATTGCGTTCGGCAACGGAAAGCTTGTGCTCTCCAGGTGACACGACATGCAAATTTCGAGCTGCCGGTCGGCGTTTAAGTTAGCCGGATTAAGAATGCTCGCTCGAATGGCTCCCTTCGTAGCTCCGGGCTTCCCTGCTACTTGCAGATGCCGTGCCGCGGAGCCGTGACAACGTTGACAATCGATGCCTTCCGGAAGCGGCCCATCGTACACCGCGTCCGCGAGCGGGCGTTCGTACCCGGCGGGAATACGCGGATATGCATTGTGACAGAACATGCAGTCGTAGGTGATCGGGCGGCGAAAGCCATCGTGGTTGGGGCGGTCGTAACCGGGGTTCATCGCCCAATAACCGCCTTTTTCCGCGTACCAGCCAAGAGGCAATTCGATCAGCGTGTTTGCAAGGGTTCGATTCAGATAGGTGCGGGCGTGACTGCCGGAACCCATGACGTAATCGACGCGCTTCTCCATTATGTTGATCTGCTGGCCGGCGGAATCGAGTTGGTGCCGACGCTGGAAGTAGGCGCCGTTGCGTTCCAGCATAGTGAAGTAGCTGTTCGATGGGGCGTGGTAGTAAGTGTTGTTCGTCGTGAAGTCTTCTTTTGCCGAGTCTTTCGATAGGCGATAGAAAGACCGAGCCATGCCTGTCTTACGGTAGGTAGCTGCCACGTTTGGATGACAACCCGCGCAAACACGCGCATCCTGCTGCGGTGCGGCATAAATTGCGACTGCGGACAGAAACGTGACTAGGAAAAGTTCACAGGTGAGGCTTCGCATTACGACCCACATCCACGATCTCGATTCATGCTATCAGCGCGCTGGCGCAACCAAATCCGGTACGAGGTGTTGAATCACCCTGCGTACTCCTTTCTGATAAGATTCGTTTCAACGCCGAGGGTCTACCCATGAACAATATTTTGTCCCGTCGCAATACATACGTCTGTTCCGCCCTGCTTGCGGTCGCCTCCCTATCAGTGTCCCCGCGTGTCTTGGCACAAAGCGGTGCGAGCACGATTCAAGGCACTGTGCAGGATTCCGCAGGGGCTGCAATCCCGAATGCCGAGGTCCACGTCGTTAATACCGCTACCGCTGTTGCGAACGATACCAAGAGCAACGGAGTCGGCTTCTACGCTGTTCCCGGCTTGTTCACCGGTACTTATACGGTTACGTTCGGTGCTCCCGGTATGAAGAAGTATCAACAGACGCTCGAACTGCAAAACGGAAAAGTCGAGGTTCTGAATCCAAAACTGAGCGTTGGAAATGTTGCCGAGCAGATAACGGTCGGTGCAGAAAATCTACAGCTTGCGACCTACGATAGCGGCGTTGTCAGCACACAGCTTGACGCAAAGCGGATCGATCAGCTGCCGCAAAACGGTCGCAACGTTCTTGGTCTCGCGCAGAACACGGTTCCCGGCCTGGAAGGCGGCGGAACGCGGGCGAACGGCATTATGCAGGAGGGGATGGAGTACTCGCAGGATGGCGCTCCAATGACTAACCGCAACTTCGGCGGTGAGGCGAACTCCGCGCAGGCGACGCTGCCGGACCCCGATTCCGTGCAGGAAGCCAGGTTCGAAACGCTCAACTCGAGCGCACAATTCGCAACACCCGCAACAGTTATCCTGACCACCAAGTCGGGCACGAATGAATATCACGGGTCTCTGTTTGAAACCGCGCGCAATAATTACT
>CAXSIG010000417.1:0-5594 GCA_964237255.1 uncultured Bryobacteraceae bacterium | reverse complement strand
CGGTCCCAGAGACTGCAAGAGCTTTTTCAGACCGGCTTCCAGTTTGGTGCGGTCGGCGGGGGGCACCGGAATTCCAGGAGGCGGAACTAGCTTGGGCTGTTGCGCGGTGCAAAGTGCGGTGAGGATCAGGAAAAGCGGTGCGGCACGCATCAGGCCGATTCTAAGACGGCTGGGCAGCAAGCCACCTGATAAAATCGGGATCGCGAATAGAGCGCATGATCACCGCCGTTTACCCAGGCTCGTTCGATCCGATTACCAACGGCCATCTTGACTTGATTCGCCGCGGAGCCCGTCTCTTTGACCGCTTGATTGTCGCGGTGCTTCGAAATGAGGCGAAGCAGCCGCTTTTTTCCGTCGAAGAACGCTGCGAGATGTTGCGCGATGCCGTTAGCGACATGCCCAATGTCTCTATCGATTCGTTTGGGGGCCTGCTCGTGCAGTATGCGGCCAGCCAGAATGCTACGGTGCTTCTGCGCGGCATTCGCGCCGTTTCCGATTATGAGTACGAACTTCAGATGGCCCTGATGAACCGCAGACTGCGGCCCGACATCGAAACAGTCACCCTGATGTCCGCGGATGCTTACTCGTTCATCAGTTCCCGCCTAGTGAAAGAAGTCATCAGTCTGGGCGGGAACATCGCGGGACTGGTACCCGCGGCTGTGGAAGAGAAGCTCAAGCTGCGACTGCACCGTACCGCGGCCGGCTGAAATCTGCGAAATTAGTTGTTTAGCTATGTCTACCGCAACAATCCCCGCGCTAGCGGACCGCGTTTCAGCGATCAGCGTTTCTTCCACTATGAAGGTGATGGCGGATGCGGACAAGCTTCGCACCCAGGGCATCGATGTGGTCGACTTCGGAGCCGGTGAGCCGGATTTTCCGACGCCTGACAACATCAAGCAAGCCGCCATTCGCGCGATCGACGAAAATTTTACCAAGTACACGTCTGCAGGTGGCACGCAAGAACTGAAGCAAGCCGTGTGCGAGCGCCACGCGACGGATTTTGGGACCAGTTATAAACCGTCGGAGTGCTTGATCACCGTAGGCGGCAAACACGTCATTTTCAACCTGGTGCAGGTGTTGGTCAACCCCGGCGACGAAGTCGTGATTCCGGTTCCTTATTGGGTCACCTATAAAGACGTAGTGAATTACGCCGGGGGTAAGTGCGTCTTCGTGCCTACTGATGCCGCCAATGGCTTTTCTCTGACTGCCGCCGCGATCCAACCTTACCTGACCGAGCGAACGCGTATGATCATCATCAACTCGCCATCTAATCCGAGTGGCGCGGTGCTCTCTCGCGACGAGTTTGAGCGCATCTACCGCATGACTTCCGAGCGCGGTATTTATCTGATGACCGATGAGTGCTATTGCCATTTTCTGTATGACAGCAAGGCGTTTTCTATCGCGTCGCTTCCCGGTGCGAAGGAAACGGTGCTTGTGGCGGGAACGGTCTCGAAGACTTACGCGATGACGGGGTGGCGGATCGGGTTTGGACTGGTGCCAGAGGCCGTATCGGGGGCCATGCTTAAGTTGCAAAGCCACTCGACGTCCAATCCGACTTCTATCTCGCAAAAGGCCGCTGTTGAGGCGTTGCGAGGACCGCAGGAGAGCGTTGGCCTGATGTTGGCCGAATACCGAAAGCGGCGCGACTTTGTTGTGTCTCGTCTTCGGGAGATTCCCGGAGTTCAATGCAGCATGCCTTCCGGAGCGTTTTATGCTTACCCCGACGTTTCAGAAGCCATGCGATCGACCGGTATTTCGTCGCCGCAACAACTGGCTGAACGACTTCTGACGGAGGCGCATGTGGCTGTCGTTCCCGGCGAGGCATTTGGCACTCACGAGCACGTGAGAATTTCTTACGCTACATCAATGGGTGAGTTGGAGCGCGGATTGAATCGGATTCATGAATTCATTACCCAAAACGGACGCTAAGCCTCGCGCGCTGAAACCTGAATTTCGCGAACGGATTTGGGGTGTCGATCGCCTCCAGCCTTGGTTTCCCGATCCTGAGAAGAGAACCGGCGAGGTTTGGTTTCGCGATCCGGATTCGCCGATCCTGATCAAATTTTTGTTTACTACCGAAAACCTGTCCGTGCAGGTTCATCCCAACGATACGCAGGCGCGTGAATCCGGAGATTGCCTCGGTAAGACTGAAATGTGGCATGTGCTCAGTGCCGAACCGGGTGCGCGAATCGCATTGGGATTCGCGGAACGGGTAAGTCATGATCAAGTCCGCCGTGCCGCGGGCGACGGGAGCATCATGGGCTTGCTTCGTTGGATTCCGGTAACGGCCGGAGAATCATTCTTCATCCCGGCCGGCGCGGTGCATGCTTTGGGCGCCGGTTTGACCATCTGTGAAGTTCAGCAAAATTCTGACGTTACTTATCGGCTGTTCGACTACGGACGCGGGCGCGATTTGCATCTCGACGAATCGCTTCAGGTGTTGGATCTGGACTTCAAGCCGGAACCGGTTGCGCGGGAAACGCAGGTCTTGGTAGATTGCCCGCTATTCCGCGTATCGAAAGCGCAGGTGAGTTCAGCGGGTCAACTTGAGCCGGCTCATTACGCCGTGGCTGTGGCGGGCCATGGGACAATCGGCGGCCTTCCCTTTCAACCCGGTACGGTGTGGGATTTAGATGGCACAGCGCTTGGGGTGACCGGCGACGCGAACTGGCTTCTGGTCACTACCAAAACTTAAGCGGCCCAGGACCGGGCGACCAAGCCAGGCCTAAACTGATTCGGTACTGGTCTCGAGCATAGGTATTGCTGGTGAAACCGAGCTTCCGATAGTCGAAATTTAACGTCGACTGCAAGCCATGCGAGAGTGGATGCGAAAGGCTGATTCGACCGTAATAGCTGGAGTAGGTTCCAATCTGCTGGGCGACACTGCCCAACGCGTCCCGCCCCGCGGCGAAGTTGAGCCCGAACCTCCGAAGCCCGTTATATGAATAGTTGACGTTAACCGAATCTCGCCGAGAAGTAAGAATGACTCCGTTCCCCGGACTAATGCCCTGTAAATAGGAAACTGTAACGACTCCTCGCCGGAACGTCCTATTCAAATCGATCGCGAAGTCCGGTGAATAAGTGACAGCATAATAGCGCTGAATTCCCAGCGGAAAGCCAAGAATCTGAGCAATTTGTGGAAGGAGAATGACGGTTTGCAGCCCGCGAGTTTCCAGGCGGGAACCGCCGAAGCGGAAACGAAATTCCGTTCGCTTGCTCAACGCGAAAGAGTAATTGAAACCTATAGTGTGAATACCCGAATCGCCAAAAGTGCCGGAGTAGTAGTACCGGGAGTACGCATAATAGGGGCCGACTGTAGACCGTTTCGTGATTCGATAGGCCGCGTCGCTTCGTATCTGATATCCATTTGCACTAATCAGATTGGCCGTTTGCCGCTTAACCAGGAACCCAGCCATCCCCACGTCGAAAGATAGTCGCGAAGATTTGATATAAGCTACATCCGCTTGGGTGCTGGAGTAATACGTGCGATCGTCAAAGGATTCTGTATTGGGGGTGACTACTAGGGCAGTATTGGCAATGCTGGTATCGGTGGTCGCGACAGAGTTCAGAACCGCGTAGTTGTTCGCATAGAGACCAGCGGTTTCGGTGATCACAGCATGCAAGTGCCGGGAGAGAACGCGCGAATAGCCGAACGTTAGCGCGTGATCCTGTGACGAGTACCCGTTAACGTAAACGTGCCCTCGGTAATCCAACTCAAATGTGTCGAGGCGTCGCGAATGCTGGCCGGAAACACCGAAACTGAGTTCCGCGCCCGTGAACGATTGTTCGGTGACAGGGGCCAACGGGCCTTGATATTGGCCGGTAACTCCGGAATCATGGTAAAAATTAACGCCCGCGAAAGGACGAAAGCTTTCGTTCGCCGGCAGGGTGGGACGAACGAAGTTCATTCCACGGCTCAAAATAGACGGCCCGGTGTAATCGGGCCCGACGTTCGCGTCGGGGTTCGCAACGGCGGGATCGGTCGTAAATTGACGATTTTGTGTTTCGATCGTCTTGTCGTCCTTCGGCTTGGCCGGATCGACAACTTCGGCATCCGAGTCGGCAGACGTTTCGGGCTTAGGCTGCGGTGTCGCCGACTTTGGTTTGATAACTGTAGGTAGATCGGGATTCTGCGCGGGCGGTGGAGTCTGCCCGGATGCCCAAGTTGCGTAGGCCGTGAACAAAACCGGCGTTAGCATCCTGGAAAGTCGCATACTTCGAAGTCTGACGAAGCGGTCGGGTCGTGTCAAGTTATCCCCTCACCGGAAAGCAATAGATTGAAGGATCTACTTCTTCCACTTTAGACGAGTGTAGGCAACACGAAAGCCATTGCGCTCGGCATTACGCTGGGATCCGCTTCCTGGAAGAGCTCCCATCACTGCTAGGGAGCAACCGCGTTCCGCGGCATAGCGTAGCCGCGTAGCCAACAAAGATTGCTGCGCTCCCTGTCCGCGGAACTCAGGAACGGTACAAGCTCCCGCCAACAGTGCGATATCTCCGTGAACCGTTAGGGAACCAGTTGCCGCAGGGATTCCTTGAACGTCGGCGTAAAAATTCACTGTGTCCTGCCTTCTCCTGGAAACTTCGGCTAGATCCGCCATAAACAAACCCAATTCCGGTGGATGCTCCCAGCCGCGCGCCGATACCTCGGACCAATGATCGAATTCCTCCGGCTTAGCCACGCGAACCGGACAGGAGACAGAAGGCAAAAAGCTATCAGGCGCGAGAGTATGAAAAAGAACAGTTGTAAACTCAAAAGGCCGATATTCTCGCTCGTTGAGTGCTTTCAAAGCGGAAGAATCAGCCAATGGACTCACTTCCTGGAAAACAGGCGCATCCCGTTTGGCGAAGAAGGCTTCGATTGCGTCCATCGCGTCCGACGTCACAACTTCTGAGAGCCCTAGACCGAATGTCTGAGTAGCAGGCGAATCCGGGCCATCGAAAATGCACCGTACACCCGCGATCTCAATCGAACAACTGCCAGCATCCGGACGCGCCCGAGATCTCGCTTCCGCAAACGAAGCGCTGGCTAAACCTTCCGCGCGTTCCAGCCTACGCGCTAGGTCAATCCCCGCAAACACAACGAACTACTTGGTGATAGTTCCGCACGCGATCCGGTCTCCCGCACTGCCGGAGGGATCCGTTTTCATGTCATCCGCTTTGGCGTGGATAACCAACGCACGGCCGCCGTCGCTATACACGGAGTGATCACCCTCGTCCATGGTGGCGCTCTTCGCAATGACCGTACCCTTTGCGGTACCTTTCGCAGTAACTGTGAAATTACGCATATCGCCCACGTGCGCGCCATCGGGATTTTCCAGGCCGTGTTTCTTCATTTCGGGATTAAAGTGCGGACCAGCGCTTGTGAAGGCAGGCCCCTCGCACTTGCCGACAGCATGGATATGGATGGCGTGTTCGCCCGCGGGCAAGTTCTTGAAGTTGTACTTGATTTGAACGCCCTTCCCACCCTTTACAGGCGACAGAGCGGCCGTGCCGACAGTTCCGCCCTTACCGTCTTTCACCTCAACCGTCTTCGATGCGCAGAGCGCCATTCCCGCGGCAAGCGATCCGAACAATAGAATATTCCAGCCAAT
>CAXSIG010000416.1:0-5600 GCA_964237255.1 uncultured Bryobacteraceae bacterium | reverse complement strand
TGGCTGTTCCGGTGAATCATCCGAGCGATCAACTCCTTGCCCGTCCCCGTTTCGCCTTCCAGCAGGACCGTCGCATCGGTAGGCGCAACCAGAGAAACGGTCTTATAGATTTCAATCATGCCCGCCGAACTCCCGATCATTACGGTATCGGGCATGTCGTCGATCTCGGTTTCCTTCTCCTTTTCTGAAAGAGCGCCTTCGGCTTTCCGAACCGTCTCTAACAGGCGGTCCAGTTCGAAAGGCTTGGCCAGGTAATCGAACGCTCCGCCCCGCGTGGCCGCCATCACCGTTTCCATCGTTCCGCGCGCGGACATCAGAATCACCCGGCAATCCGGATCCTGCGCGCGAGCGGCATTCAGCACATCGAGACCAGTGCGGCTGTCGATGTAAACATCCGAAACGATTACGGGGAACGGGGACGCGCTCAGAAGGTCCAGCGCTTGCTTTGTGGATGATGCCGCGCTGACTTCGTAACCTTCCAACTCGAGAAAGGTGCTCAGCGTAAAGCGAACGCTCGCGTCGTCTTCAACTAACAACAGCTTCGTCAAACATGGCCTCCGTGGCGAGTTGTCCGTGGACGTCTTCTTCCTGCTCTTTGTACTGTAGCTGGTAAAGCTTCCAGTACAATCCGCGCTCGTTCAATAATTCCTGGTGCGTACCGGATTCGCGTAATCGCGCCTTGTGCATTACCAGGATACGGTCCGCGCGCTGAATGGTGGAAAGCCGGTGCGCGATCACGATCGACGTGCGGCCCTCCACCATTTGCTGGAGCGCACGGCGGACGCGTAGCTCGGTTTCGGTATCCACGCTGCTGGTCGCTTCATCCAAAATCAGGAAGCGGGGGCGATGGGCCAGCGCCCGAGCGAAAGAGATCAGTTGCTTTTGGCCGGTAGACAACGAAGCGCCGCGCTCAAGAATAGGCTGATTGAAACCTTCCGGCAGAGCGTGGATAAACTCCGTCAGGTTGACCTGTTCCGCCGCGGTTTCGATATCCAGCATTTCGATCGATTCCGTTCCTAACCGGATGTTGTCGGCCACGGTCCCGGAGAACAGGTATGGGTCTTGCAGAACAACGCCAAATTCGCGGCGCAGTTCCAGCGGGTCCATGTCTCGCACATCCACGCCCCCGATTCGAATCGAGCCACGCTTCACATCATAAAAGCGGAGCACCAAGCTGATGATCGTCGTCTTACCCGCGCCTGTGTGTCCCACGATCGCCACCGTCTCACCGGGATTGATGGTGAAACTCAGATCCTGGATGACCCAGTCTTCGTCTTTATAGGCGAACCAGACGTGGTCGAACTCGACCGACGCATGCGCCGGTATGCGAGCCGGACTCGTGGGCTTCAGAATAGTCGGTTGCGTATCGAGCAAGTGGAAAATTCGCTCGGACGATGCCATGGCTCCTTGCAGAATGTTGTACTTCTCGCTCAGGTCTTGAATAGGACGAAAAAAGCGCAGACCGTATTGGAGAAAGGCGACCACGGCGCCTAGCGAAATCGCTCCGTTTTTTACCCGGAAGCCGCCATAGGAAAGAATGGAGGCCAAGGACAAATACGCCAGAAATTCAACGATCGGATAGAACCATCCGTAAGCGCCGATGCTGTCCAGATAAGCTTCCCGATGCGCGCTGTTGATCCGGTCAAACTCCGCTCCGCTCTGGGCTTCGCGGTTGAATAACTGAAGCACGGACATCCCGACAATATGTTCCTGCAAGTATGCGTTGATCCGGGCAAGCGCAACGCGAATACGCCGATAGCTGGCCGACACGGTGGAGCGAAATCGCATCGTTGCCAGAATCACCAGCGGCATGACCGCCAGCATGATGAGAGTGAGTCCCACGCTCATGCGAAACATCGCAATGACGATAAACAATAACGTCAGAAGATCGCCCAAGATGGTTACTAATCCCGACGCGAAGAGATCGTTCAGTACATCCACATCCGTAGTCAGGCGCGTGACTAGCCGCCCTACGGGATTGTGGTCGAAATACGCCAGATCGAGTCGCTGAACGTGCGTCATCAACTCGCGCCGGAGATCGAACATGGCAAGCTGCCCGACATATTGCATCAGATACATTTGTGCGAACTCCGTGACCAGAATGCCGGCTAGTACGATCAAGTACAGGGAAGCAATTTGGGTCAGTCCGGTTAGCGCATCGGGAGCCAGCCATCGGTCGAACGGAGAACTAGCGCCGGTAGGGGCCAGGTAGCGGTCCACCGTCAATTTCGTCAGCAAGGGGCCGCAAACTTGAAAGCCCGAGTACAGAAACAAAAAGAAAAGGGCACCGGCGATGCGCCTACGATAAGGCATCATATACCGGAGCAGGCGCCGCATCAATCGGGCGTCATATGCTTTTCCGAGTACCTCTTCCTCCATAGTTTCAGGTTATCGGATAAACTGACGCGTATGAAGCTTTCCGCGATCGCTTGCCTAATTCTGGGGTCCAGCTCCGCACTGTTTGGGGAGACATGGACCGGCGCCCTGGTGGATGTGATGTGTAAGAACAAAGATCTGGCCGGCCACACCCGCGAATGTGCGCTCACTTGCGCGAAGAGCGGGTTCGGCCTTGTGCTCGCCGACGGTAAGTTTCTAAAGTTCGATGAAGCCGGCAACGCGAAGGCGCTGGGCGCGTTGAAGGCGTCCGGCAAAGAGAAAGAACTGAAGGCAAAAGTATCCGGCTCGAAGGACGGCGAAACCATTCAGGTGGATTCGCTGGAGCTCCAGTAAACCGACCGGTTTCGCAACGCCGCCCATGTCCCAAACATGGCTGGATCGCCTAGCCAAACCAACATCCGTTCGACCATCTCTTCTTTTACTTTTCGTTTCGCGGGCTCCGTTTTGGGATTTAGCGCGGCGAAGCGCGTCCGGTCTTTCGTAGCGATTACAACCTCACGGCAAGCGCGCCTTAAATCGGTCTTTGTTGCATAGGCGTCGGCCATTGCGACTAGAGATGAATCGAGCTCGTCCAACGTCTTCGTCGCCACCCCCGCATACGGCTGATCGCTTGACAGGCCCATTTCGTGTGCCGCCGTCCGGATTAATGTATCGGAGAACTGTTGGCGCAAAATCTCCCATTCCACCTGCCCGATTCGTTCCCAGCCGCTTTCGCGAATCCGCTCCTGAGCGAATGCTTTCTTAGTGACTCTGGGCACGGTGGTACGCCGCGGCCGCCGCGTTATGAGCAGCCAATGTTTCAGAGAACACGTGTGCCCCGGCGCCGCCAGGCTTGACGACGAAAAACAAATACCGTGTGTCAGCCGGCTTCAACCCAGGGTTGGCGATTGGACCCGGCGGCAGGCCCGCGTTTTTATAGGTGTTGTACGGGTTGGGGCTATCGAGATCGGAACGGTGGATTGTGCCTCGATAGCGGCCTTCGAGTAGCGCGGCGTAGACGGTAGTAGGGTCGCAATCAAGCTTGATGCCTTCCCGGAGGCGATTGTGAAACACGGAGGAAACCAGCGGCCTATCTCCGGGTACGCGGGCCTCACGCTCCACCAGCGAAGCGAGCGTTACCACTTTGTGGACATCCGCTTTGGTATTCAACTCTTTCCACTTGGCCCGAAATTTGTGGGTCATGGCCGTGCAAAGCTGCGCTGCGGTAGTGGTCGGAACAATCCGGTAGGTGTCGGGCCACAGATAGCCTTCGAGCGATGTTGCCTCAGGATCCAGGTCGCGAATCAGCGCTGGGCTTTTCGCAACGCGCAGAAAATCGGTATCGGAGAACAGGTGCAGTTTCTTGATGTCGTTCGCAATGTCGAACAGGTTCTGGCCTTCCGGTACGGTCAGTTCCAGGTAGAAGATGTCGCCGCGATGAATGCGGTCCAATACTTCACGAGCCGAGGCGGGTTCGGAAAATCGATACTCGCCCGCTTGCAGCTTCGCTCCGGGCGAGAGCGCGCGAGCCAGCAGGAATGTCCATTCGTTGGGGATGACACCTTCACTTTGGAGACGCGATGCAATCTGCCGCGTGGAGGTGCCCTTGGGGATCGTGACGAAGCGTTCTCCTTCGAACGCCTTGTAAGGGCGCGTTGCGAAGTAGAAAGCGGCTGCGGCGCCGGCGATCGCTAGTAAGAAAAGAAATGCGACGAAACGAAAGAATCTCATGGCTGAGCGGGAAGGGAATCCAGGTAGCTCTGTAAGAGTATGACGGCTGCCATGCGGTCCACGGTACCGGATTTGCGATCCGGCCGCATATTACCTTCCCGAAGCGCTCGCGATGCGGCGGCGCTGGTTAACCGTTCATCCCAGAGTTTAACGGGCAATCCGCTATGGGCTTCCAGGGCCGGTGCATACTCCTTCACCCACTCGGCTCGCGGGCCCGGTTGGGCGTTCATATTCAATGGATAACCCACCAGAAGGAGTTCCGCCGATTTTTCGCGGGCGATACGGGTCAGTTCGTTGAGGGTGGCGCGCTTGCCCGCTGCTTCGATGGTCGGCAGACCTTGTGCAGTGATACCGAGTTCATCACTGGCAGCGATTCCGATGCGCTTCTTGCCTAAATCGAGAGCCAGGATGCGCAACGGTTTTATTATAAGGCGCATATTGCACTGGCCTAAACTGTGAGTGGGTGGTAAAAAGAGTGGAACTTGAATGTCCAATTGTCCTGGCGTTGAAGTCGATCCGAACCGCCAGAGCGGGTCGCCTGTCTTTACTGGCACCCGTATCCCGGTGAATGTCGTAGTCAACAATATTCACGACGGCGGCACGACCGACGAGATTGAAGAGATCCTGAATAATTTTCCTATCACGCGTGAACAAGTCCATGCCGTGCTGAGATTTGCCAACCTTTCTAAGTCTTGACATTGATCGAGAGTAAAGATTTTACTCGACGTCAATACGCCGCAGCGTGTACGCAGGTTTTTTTTCTGGTCACGATGTCCAAACCGCGCAGGAGAAGGGCTGGCGGACAATTGCTGAGGCAAAACCGAGTAGTTACCAATTGATCGAAGTCGAACTTTCGCGTGACGATACGAATTCGACTTAAACGGCGGTGCCAATGCTCGCAAGCGCCATGGCATTCCGAATCAAGCGCAAGCCGTGATCGTTTGCCGTGCTCAACAGGCTTTCGGGGTGAAACTGTACCGCCTCAATCGGGAGCGTCTTGTGACGAATGCCCATAATCACACCGTCCGCTGTCTCGGCGGTGATTTCCAAACACTCGGGCAGGCGGTCTCGTTTAGCGTAAAGGCTGTGGTAGCGGCCCACCGTGATCGTTTTCGGAAGCCCTTCGAAGATTCCTTTGCCTGTATGTCGAATTTCGGAAGGCTTGCCATGCATCGGATAATCCAGCACACCCAGTTCGCCGCCGAAAGCCTCTACAATGCCCTGCAACCCCAAGCAGACACCGAAAACGGGAATCCCGAGATCGACAGCTCGATGGACCAACGATGTAATCCCGAAATCCGATGGACGGCCGGGCCCAGGTGAGATGAGAAGAAGGTCCGGCCGCGATTGTTCCAACAGAGAAAGAGGAAAGCCGGTCCGATACGTTTCAACTTGCGCTCCCGCTTGCCTCGCGTAATTGGAAAGCGTGTGGATGAAACAATCGTTGTGGTCTACCAATAGAAGTCGTGGCCCGTGCTCCACAACTTCTGGTT
>CAXSIG010000415.1:3199-5601 GCA_964237255.1 uncultured Bryobacteraceae bacterium | reverse complement strand
GGATTACCTGCCGTTCGGCATCGATTAAATTCGGTGATTCCCAAGCGGCATAAAACTGGTCCGCCTCGTCGATTCTCCGGCTAAATATCCCGTTAAATTCTTCAAAGGCGGCTGCGGGCGCCAACTCTCCGGCGCATAGGCGAAACCGTAATGTTTTCTCTTGTCCCGCGGCGATCTTCAGCCGATAAAGCGCTGCGGCCTTTGTGCCGATTTTGGCAGGATTCACAGCGTCCATCTCGTCACGAATCAAGTAACGGTGGAAGGCGTCCTTCACGTAAGGCTTGAAGTCTTTGAATCCGAAGAGCCGCCCAACGTTCGTCTCATTGCCCGTAAATAGAAGCTCAGCTGGTTCATCGAGAATGAAGGAGTATTTGCCTAGCGACTCGTGATCGAGCTGCATGGCTTGATCGCCCAGCGCGGAAATCGAAGGCTCAGGCCAATAGCCTTCGTTGGTCCTTCCCCAACTCCACGTGTTGCGATACCAAACTGTGGGCAGGATATCCAGAGAAGCCTCTTCGGGTCCGCGATTTGCAACGGTGATGCGGATCAGAATGTCGTCCGCGCCAGCTTTGGCGTACTCGGCAAAGACGTCGAAGTACCGGCTTTCGTGAAAAGCGTCTGTATCGTAAATTTCAAACTCGCGATCCAGACGGCCACGCCGGTGCGATTCCGAAAGCAACTGTTCGTAAGGGAAAGCGCGCTGTGGATATTTATAGAGCGCCTTCATATAGGAGTGGGTAGGCGTTGAATCCAGATAAAAGTACTCTTCCTTGACGTCCTCCGCGTGATTTCCCTCTGGCCCGGTGAGCCCGAAGAGTCGTTCCTTTAAAATCGCGTCGCGACCGTTCCAAAGCGAAAGCGCAAAACAAAGCCGTCCTTCGCGGTCGCAAATTCCCAGCAGTCCGTCTTCGCCCCAGCGGTAGGCACGGCTTCGCGCGTGATCGTGCGGCAAATACTCCCAGCAGTCACCATTTGCCGAGTAATCTTCGCGAACCGTTCCCCATTGGCGCTCGGAGAGGTAGGGGCCCCACCGCTTCCAATTCGCCTTTCGTGAAAGGTCGTCGGCCAGGCGCTGCTTCTCTGCATCCATCAGGTTGTAGGTTCCATGATGTCACCCAATTGTTTCGGGCGGCATCGGACTTACTTCAAACTAAATCCAGAACCGATACTTCAGGGCGACAGCGAAACCGTACACCGGCCCAATTTCCCACGCCTCTCGACACGTAAATCAGCCGATCGCGCCAGGGTTTTAGACCGGCGACGTAGCGCAGATCTTTGACCGGGGCGAAGCGCGGTCCCACAAAGGGAACCAGAATTTGGCCGCCATGCGTATGGCCGCTCAGCATCAGATTCCAAGGGTAATGTGCGACTGCGTCTTTGCTATCCGGATTGTGCGCGAGCAAAACCGTCGGTATCTTCGGCTCTGCATGGGCAAAGGACTGCGCTGGGAGAAATTCGCGGCTCCACAAGTCTCCAACACCCGCGAGTCTCAGGCGCTTCCCACCGGTTTCGACCGTTATCGCGCGGTTGTGTAACACGGTGATACCGGCTCTCACCAACAGATCATCCACCACGGCGTGATCGGCATAACCGCCACGATTACCGGCCCACTCACCTCCATCATGATTGCCAAGAACGGCAAAGGTCGGCACAGCTGAGGAGAGCCGGCGAAGGGAAACGGCGTACTCGACAGGATCAAATCCCGATTCGTAGGAGATAAAATCTCCCGTTAGACAGATTAGGTTTGGTTTCTGCCGCAAACCAATGTCAATGGCGTCATCGATGAGCGACAAAGGAACAACGCGCGATGCGTGGAAATCGGAGAGGTGAAGAACCCGAACCTGCTTATGCAGACCCAAGTTCACCCGCCTTTGAGTTAACTCCAGCCAGCGCGGCTCGATGCCCAAGGGATACGCCAGCGCAGAACCCGCACCTAATACTCCCAAAGAGATTAATTTTCGCCTTGTCACTACTCCTAGATTAGAGTTGAGACAAAGCAGTTTAGGTACCCCCTGGTAAACAGAGGGTGGGTAGGCGCTTTAGACTGAGGCTTTAGAGAAGCCGGAAATTTACTTCAATGGTCGCCATTACTGGGACCGCGCTGCCGTTCTTCATTCCCGGCTTAAACTTCCACTTTGCTACGGCTTCCATGGCCTTTTCATCCAATCCCAGGCCAAGGCTGCGAACAACTTTGATGCTCGATGCTTTACCGTCGGGATTAACGATTAGTGAGATGAGCACAGTGCCCGAGTACTTGGCCTTGCGAGCTTCCTCGGAATACTCAGGATCAACCTTAAACAGCACGGAAGGCTGAGAAACACCACCGCCCGCCCTGTACGCACCGCCGCCTGCACCGCCACCTTCGCGCCGACGAAGCCGATCTTCAGCGCCGGGTTGGCGTC
>CAXSIG010000415.1:0-3189 GCA_964237255.1 uncultured Bryobacteraceae bacterium | reverse complement strand
GCCCGGTCCATAGCCTCCACCGCGTCCTGAACCAACACCGCCGCCAGAACCACTTCCCATGCCACCACCATGACCCATACCGTTTGAGGGAGGACCGATCTTCGCCAAAGGGTCGCCGTAATTAGCGCTCTTGATATTTGGCAACGGAGTATCCGCGATGATTGTTGGGGTTACCACCAGCTTAGGCGCCTGATTGATTACGATCGAAGGCGGAATAAATTGCTTATGAGAAATCTTAGGTAGTGCACCTTTCGCGATGGGCGTTGGTGCTTTCATTCCGCCACCGCCGCCGCCCTGTGCTGTTTGAGCCTTGGGAGGCGCTTTTGGAATGTAAGGGGTGATATTCGGATCGACAAGGTGGAACTGCTCTTTTACCTTATCCTCAATCAGCTTGTGCTGAGATAACACCGTCAGAAGGAGTGTGACCACGCTAACGTGGACAGCAAGGGAAATCCAATTGGATTTCTTGTCCTTCTCATACATTCCCCAGATATCTTTGACTGCCACGGGTTTCGCCGTGATTCCTTCCGGCAAAGACGGAGGGTTCTTCCAGTCCAGGAAATTCTGGTAAACGGTCTTATACCAAGGCTCTTCGGTACTGGGCGCTAGCAGCCGGTCGAGATTATCGCTCGGGTAATTGCTCGCAGCCATCGGATTGGGTTCAGACATGAGTCGGCTAGTCTATCTGACGTAAGCAAACCAGAGACCGTTACGCCCAGGCATACCTACGCGTGGATTCTCCAAGGTGATTGGATGGTAGCACAGCGGGAAAGCATTCGAAATCGGTTTTGGTACACCGGGACGGTCGTGCTACACAAGACATATGGGTCTTTGGCGGACAGCCGTTCTATTGCTCTTCGCGGTAGCCGAGATCCAAGCTCAAGCCCGCCGAAAACTGGTCGTGCTATTCGTTGACGGATTGGATGCTCGCTATCTGCGCGATGCCGACAAGCTTCACCTGAAAATTCCCGTCCTACGAAAAATGGCAAAGCAAGGCGCCGTGGCCGACGGTGTAGTAGGCGTGATGCCGGATGACACCTGGTCAGCCGCAACCACGGTCATTACGGGGGTGTCTCCCAGCACCCACCACATCAATACTAAAGATGGAACGGCCCAGTTGCCTGCCGCCAGGACCCTGTGGCAAGCGGCTTCTTCCGATCGGCTCAAGACTGCGTTAATGTTCTGGCCAGCCACTGCCGGTGCGCGAAGTGATTACAATTGTCCGCTGATTTGGGATGGTCATCCGGAGCTCGATCCGGCGTTCGAAACGGTAGCGGATAAATGTACGCCCGGCTTTGCGCAACGTGTATCCAGCGTTTACCCAGTATTCAGCAAAGCGCAGTGGAATGATTCGACTTCGCTAACAGGTCTGCGCTACCTTCTCCAATACGACAGTCCGGATTTGGCTCTCATCCATATTGCGGACCTTGGTCAGGAGGAGGGTGAAACCGGCGCGATGTCGCTTTATGCACGGGAGGTGCTGGAGACGGACGATGAGATGATCGGCCAAACCTTGACAAACCTTCCGCCGCATACTCAGGTGGCCATCGTTTCCGACCATGGGTTCGAAACGGAGGACTATATTGTTCGGCCCCGCGTGCTGATCGGATCGAAGACCGTTCAGGTTCACTCCGGTGTTATTGGCGCGACCAGTATCCGCGATGCCGCGGCGCTCCGCAAATTTGTCGGGAGCAGGCGATCGGGAATCGCGCGCGAGATCCCGATCAAGCAGGTCCAGGATTCTATTCCCGGGGTCTCCGGATGGGTTGCGGCTTTCGCGACAATGACAAACCACGTCGCGAGCGAATCCGAAACGGGTAGGGCGATGTCTTCCGGAAGTCACAAAGGCGTCCACGATTTCTGGCCCTTGCGCGCGAATTTCCGTTCTGCGCTGATCTTTTCCGGCGACGAAATTCGACCGACTCACCTGGGAGAAGTTTCCATACTGCGCGTCGCGCCGACTCTGGCCGACATTCTGGGTGTTAAATTGCCCGATGCTCATGCGGCCTCACTTTGGCCCGACTTCAAGAAATAATGCCACCATACTCGTTTTCCGATTGGATCGATATCTCGGTCGGGCTGCATCCGGGACTTGTGCACTGGCCCGGAAACACGCCGTTCGATATCGCGAAAGATCACGACATGTCACGCGGCGACCACGATAACGTGTCGCGGATTGGTATGGGCGTTCATACGGGCACTCACATGGACGCGCCGTTGCACTTCATCGCGAATGGCGCCCCGATCGACACGCTGCCCTTTCGCGCAGTGGTGGGCCCGGCGCGCGTAATCGAAATCGAAAACAGCGAAACGATATCGGTTTCCGAACTGCAAACCCATGATTTGGAAGCTGGTGAGCGCATCCTGTTTAAAACGCGGAATTCCATCCGCGACTGGCCGAATCAAGATTTTCTCACCGATTTCGTCTACATCCCGCATGAGACTGCCGAGTTCCTGGCCGAGCGCAAGGTGCAGACGGTCGGGGTTGATTATCTGTCTGTCGGAGGGTACAAAAAGGACGGCGCCCAAACTCACGCGGCGCTCCTCTCCGGCGGGATCTGGGTAATTGAAGGCTTGAATTTGGCGGCTGTCGCGCCGGGCCACTATGAGTTGATTTGCTTGCCGTTATTGCTTATGGGCGCGGAAGCAGCACCCGCGCGAGCCATCCTCCGGAGAGAACGATGAAAGCCGCCGCCGTGTACCAAGCCAAACGCACCACCGGACTAATCGATATCGATGAGCCCAAGATTATCGCGCCCGATGATGTAAAGCTCCGGGTCCTGGAGGTTGGCGTTTGTGGAACGGACCGTGAGATCTGCGCGTTTGAGTATGGATATCCGCCTGCCGGATCCGATTACCTGGTGCTTGGTCACGAGTGTCTCGGCGAGGTCATTGAAGTGGGGCCGGCGGTTACAAAATTTAAACCCGGCGACCTGGCGATCCCGATGGTGCGCCGTCCGTGCCCGCATCCTGATTGCATCGCTTGCCGGGCGGGACGTCCGGATTTCTGTTACACCGGCGACTTCACGGAGCGAGGTATCAATCAGATTCATGGCTTCATGACCAGCACAGTTGTTGACCATGAAGGCTACATGAATTTCGTGCCGGGCAGCTTGCGCGAGATGGGAGTGCTAACCGAGCCGCTTACCATTGCGACGAAGGGCATGGAACAGATTAAGGCTGTGCAAT
>CAXSIG010000414.1:0-5613 GCA_964237255.1 uncultured Bryobacteraceae bacterium | reverse complement strand
GACGGACGAACCGCGCATCGAATGGATCTTTAACGCGAAGTCTCCCGGCCTGAAACTGGAACTGCAGAGCGGCGACATGCAGTTTCGGTTTCCCGCAGGCCCTTTCGGCAAGCATGAAGAGGGATACGAACGGCTGCTGCACGACGCGATGACGGGCGAACAAATGCTATTTCAGCGGGCCGACTTCACCGAAGAAGCGTGGCGTATCGTTCAGCCGGTTATCGAAAGATGGAGCGATCAGCCGGCTGGCGAAGAGTTTCCTAATTACGCGGCGGGTTCGAAAGGGCCCGTGGCCGCCGACCGTCTTCTCTCCGCCAACGGTCATGGATGGCATTCTCCTGAAGCGTGAAAATGAGGCCGGCTTACCGGACGACTCGCTCTGTGCCGTCCGCTATTTGATCTTCGAGCCAGGAAGTCGCAAGCTGCGAGTTGGTAGTAAATTCGGCGCCCTGCACCCGCATGCCTCGTAAGAGTTCGGCGCCGGATTCCGAAGCGTAGGTTACTCCGTCAAGCTCCACTTTTACAGGCACTCGCGCGGCAAGCGATACCGATTCCCATGCTTCCGATACTTCACTGACCCAAGGCCCCTCAAGGCGCCCTTCCAGAACAAGTCCACTTGGCCCATCGCCAAATGTTCTTGTGACTGTAATACGAAGCATATTGGGACCGGCGTTGATTTTAGCGCAATTCAAAGCCCAGTAAATTAGTCTGATTTATAAGGATTCCCGATTAATTGGTGTGACAGCGGGGTGGTAATTGCCCGCTCTACGGCGTCACTTACCGGCGTTGTAAGCCCAACCTTTGCATCCTGGCCTGGAGCGTACTTCTTTTTAGACCCAGCAACGCGGCAGCACCGCCCGGGCCGGCCACCACGCCGTTTGTGTGCTTTAGCGCGCGTAGGATGTGCTTGCGCTCGGCATTCTCAAGCGTTTCGATTTCACCCTCCGCGGCTGCCGTCTTCGTTTCCGGCAAATCCGACGCACGAAGCTGCAATACCGGTCCCGGCGATAAGATCACGGCCCGCTCCAGGACGTTCTGCAATTCCCGAATATTTCCCGGCCAATTGTATTTCATCAGCGCGCTCATGGTTTCCGCCGGAATGGTATCGATCACCTTGTGCATTTTGCGCGACAGGCCGCGAACGAAGAACCGGACCAGCAGAGGAATATCGTCCCGCCGCTGACTCAGGCCGGGCATGGTGACCGGAAAAACATTGAGCCGGTAATACAGGTCAGCGCGGAACTTCCCCTGATCGACCATCGCCGCTAAGTCGCGATTCGACGCGGCAATCAGGCGCGCGCCGGTGGATAGCGTCCTGGAGTTTCCCAAGCGTTCGAACTCCCTCTCCTGCAGAACACGTAACAGCTTCGGCTGGAGTTCCAACGGGATCTCGCCGATTTCGTCGAGGAACACGGTTCCCCGGCTTGCCAGTTCAAAGCGGCCGATCCGCTGCGCTATGGCTCCGGTGAAAGCGCCGCGTTCGTGCCCAAAAAGCTCGCTTTCGAGAAGCCCCGTCGGGATCGCGGCGCAGTTCAATTTAACGAACGGCGCTTTCGATCGTGAACTCAGATGATGAATAGCTCGCGCAATCAATTCCTTTCCCGTCCCCGTGTCGCCGCAAATCAGAACTGTGGAATCGGTCGGGGCTACTACCTCAATATGTCGAAGCACCTTTTTCAGCGCCGCGCTCTGCCCAATAATTTCGTCGAAGTTCGACTCGCTTCGAATTTCATCTTCCAGGTACAGCTTCTCGGCGGTCAGCTGGTCCTTCAGCGTCTTAATTTCACTGAATGCGAAGGCGCGTTCCAAAGCAACGGTCATTTGCTGTGCGATGCCGCTCAGCAAATCCATATATTCGGCTGCTAGAGGAGTAGATACTTTCCAGAACAGGCTGAGCAGTCCGAGCGAGGATTCGGAACGGATCAGAGGAATGTGGCATTCGGCGGCAAAGCCGGGTGTGTGATCGCTGTCCTGAAGACAGATCACTTTACCGGATTTGTATGCCTGGGCGGCTTGCCCGCCGAGTGCTTCTCCTTCGCCACTGTCCGCTATGCTGTCGTCCGAATCGGCGACATAGACGCGGGGTTCGCCTTTTGGGTCGAGGTTCAGCGAAATGCGTGTCATGCCGCAATCCAAGGCTGTCTTTAACTTGCCCAAGATGCCACGCAACACTGTTTTCAAGTCGCCCGTCTCGACGAATAGGTTCGAAAGTTCTAGTAACAATTGAAGCCGGTTGTTCCGAAGCTTCAGGTCGGCCTGTGCCTGCCGCAGTTCCTGCGAGTGGAAAGCGTCGTCCAGAGCGATCGCGATCTGATCCGCGAAGAAGGAAAGAAAATGGCCGTTGGCGCCGGAGAAAGCATCGGGGCGTTCGCAGGCAAGACAGAACGCCCCGATGCGGCGATGTGGCGTCGACATCGGGAAAATGAAGACCGAATGGAAACCGAGTTCCCGCATAATATGCGCCGCAGCCGGGAATCTCTTCTCGCGATCTATCTCGTCCACCGTCAGCGGCTCACTGTTGTCAAGCACCCACTGCGTCATGCTGCCTTCGTAGAAGACATCAATCGGCGGCTTGTACCTAACGCCGCCCGGTAGATCGGAGAAGACGATTTCCAAGTCTCTTTCGTCGCGAACTCGTGAGATGGCCAGAGCGTCGAAGCGCGTAAAAGGTCTGAGGTTCGGCGAGATCGCGGTTACTAAATCGTGCGGGTCACCATGTAAGCGGACTAGCGTGGACAGTTTTTGGACCGCTTCGCACTCGGGTACGGAAAGTCGGGTTTCGCGACCGTCTGACTCACAGCTGTTTACCAACTTCGTGCGAGGTCATCAGTCGTAGTGGATCGAATAAGCCCGCGATTCTCCCGTCCTTTCCGGTCACCGGCAGAGTGGGGAATTCGGTTCGGAGCAGATTGATTGTGGCGGATACTAAATTCTCGTCGGATTGAATGGGCTTGGGCGCGGGACTTAAGATGTCCGAAAGAATCGTGTCGATCGGCTTCGATGCCAGGGCGGCATAAAGGTCCACTCGGGTGATAAAGCCCAGGATCTCATCCGAATCGTTCATCACCCAATAGCTGATGAACGCGGGGTCAAACCGGTCCACTGCTTGCCGGAGCGTGGTCTCCGGAGGAAAGCGGTTTTTCAGTGGAATGACATTGTCCTTCGCGGTTAACTGAGCGAGTCGGGAGTCGGTCGACTGTTCCTGGAGCAGCCGCGTGAGAATGGCGCGTCCCTTCTGTGAATTGTGCAAGCGTTCGCGCAAGGGCGGAAACGAGTCGGCAAATTGCAAGAATGCCGGCCCATCTAGGGCGATCACATCGAGCGACGTTTCTGCCTCAATTTGAAATTCCAGCTCGCTGCCAAGCTCACCACGGAGAACGGAAGAGCCAAAGAGATCGCCCGATTCCAAATAAGCAACGGGCTTGTCTTCTCCTTTCAGATACAGGCCGGCCCGGCCTTTTTCGATCAGGTAATCGAGATCTGCCGAATTTCTGCTGTCGAATACCGGATCGCCCTCACCATAATGGATGCGGCGCGGCGGAGGTGTCCCGGGAAGGCGTACCTTGGTCATCGACGGCTTGAAGATGGCATCGCCAAACCAATCCAAAGCCACACCGATTTTGCTGGAAAGGCTGGGTATCTTAGCAAGGTAAATTGCGCGCCACATCAGCCACGCGATGAAACCCGAAAACTGAAGACCGAAAACTTCCGCAACGCCGTTACGCCGTCCGATGGATGCCAGCATCCCTTGCGGGCGGAACCGGAAGGGGCGTGTGGCTTCTCTGTTCGCGACCCGCAGAATGTTTTTAGCCAACTGCTCCGCCTCGCGAAGCGCGAACTGCGCTGTGGGCGGAGTGGGCTTGCCGTTAAACGCGTTCTTTGTAACCGCGCAGTCGCCGATGGCCCAGATGTTGGGCTGGTCCACGACGCGCATATCATCTTCCGTCTTAACCCGATTCTTCTCCAATGGGAGCCCAAGGTCGGAAATGAGCGGAGCCACAACGGTTCCGATGGTACTGATCACTAAGCGAGAAGAAACTCGCTCCCCGGATTCGAGGAGAACGTATTCGCCGGTGACCTCTTTCGCCGAGATTTCGAGCAACACCTCAACACCGTTTTTTCGCAACTTGTCCAAGGCAAATTTCGACAACCCTTCATGACTGAACTCCGGTAGGATCCGCTCTCCCTTGTGAAGAACCGTAACGCGCGGTTTTGCGGCAAGAATCTCGGGATACGACTTTACCAACTCGCTCATCATGTCGTTAAGTTGGCCCGCGACTTCCACCCCACTGAAACCGCCTCCAATCACCACCGCATGCAGAAGGGCTTTCTGTTTTTCCGCATTCTTCTCCGACGCTGCCGATTCAAACCGCTCGATGATCTGGTTGCTCAGCAGCAACGCGTCACCGGCCGTCTTCACCGTAAGCCCATGCGCCCGCAGACCCGGAATTCCTTCGAGCGACGCTTCCGAGCCGCAGGCCAGAATTACATGCGAGTACGAGAGATCAACTGTCTCGCCAGCCGGGGTGAGGTAAGAAACAATCTGTTTTTCGCGATTGATTGCGGTCACCGAACCTTCAAACCAAGAGGTCCGTTTGGTTAAGGACCGGCCCGGCACCGCGATATTGGCTGCCGAAACTGCGCGGCAGGCCAACTCCGGCAACATGGGTGTGAACAACAGATGATTGTCGCGGCTGATTACCGCGATTTTGACCGTTTCGTCAAAGAGCGTCTCGGCGTGCTGAGCAAACGTGGTCCCCGCAAACCCGCCCCCTACAACAACAATTCGATCAATTTTGGATTTCATGGTGTCTTCCCGCCACAACGGCAACCTTTCGTGAGAGTGAATCCGTTTTCACTTCTGCACCAGCATGGCAAGCACGCGCTATATTCCGCATCGAGAATTGGATAGAACCTTTTCTCTACAGTTCGATATAGGTTTTTCGCCCTAGTTCCGAAGCAACCCGTGTTTTAGTGCCATGAAAGCGGCCTCTGTACGGCTTCCGACATTCATCTTTTGCAGGATTCCGTTGACATGGCTTTTCACCGTCCCCTCCGTGATGCCAAGCTCGGAAGCGACGTCTCTGTTCGTCTTGCCCTCGGAAACGAAGCGGAGGATCTCCCGTTCGCGGCGAGTCAAAGCGGGCATAGAGGCGACGTGCGCAAAGCTGATGCCTACAGCGCCTGAGATGTACAAACGCCCCTGCGCTACTTCGCGAATTGCATGCAAAACCTCAGGTTTTCGCGATTCCTTCAGAACGTATCCCCGCGCGCCGGAGCGCATAGCTCGCTGAATATCGTCGCCGCCGCCGTAAGTCGTGAGGATCAAAATCCCGCATTGCGGGCGCTCTTCAAGAATCGCCGAAGCTGCGGCGGCGCCGCTCATATCAGGCATCTTCAAATCCAGAATCGCGACATCGGGAGACAAGTCGCGGACGCCCCGCACTGCGTCGCGGCCATTCTCATATTCGCCGACGACCGTGATATCGGGTTGATCGTTCAAGATCAGGACCATGCCCTCGCGGAACATCGGATGATCGTCCGCAACAATCACCCGGATTTTCTTTTCGCCTGTCACAAATCCTCATTCAGCTTACCGGGCTAAGAAATCTT
>CAXSIG010000413.1:2738-5644 GCA_964237255.1 uncultured Bryobacteraceae bacterium | reverse complement strand
TGAACATAGTCTGTCCGATCCATAATCTACCGGTTCGGCGCGTCTCTTCTTCCAGCTTAGTGAAACGCTGGTGAGCGGGTTAAAAATCGATTAAGCGAGCGGCAATTCAGCCATGTTTCGTTATGGTGAAGAAGTAAGCCCGAAGCACCTCATAATCCCTGTTGGTTTGAGTACGTTCATAAACAAACTGCATAGCAGTTCAGTCCGTCGTTAATCCAGACATGATGAAAGCGCTCGCGCTCGTTTTTTTGCCCTTTTTGCTCCGTGGAGACATCGCATTTCTCTTGCATGAATCTACCGGGACAGGTGGCGCGCGCTTTACCGACGCAGGCCACGCCGCGGTCTATCTCACCAACGTTTGTGCGGAATCCGCCGTCAAACTGCGTCCTTGCCAACCGGGAGAGACAGGCGCCGTGATTTCTTCCCACGCGGATTTTGGGGAGACGTCCAAATACGAATGGAACGCGTCGCCCATGCCCATATACTTTTATGGAGTGGAGCGCTTTGAAGACGCGCCGCTTTTCTCCACGGAAGGGCTAAGAAGTCAGCTCCGCGAACGGTATCGCCGAAAACACATTGCGGAGATTTGTCCGGAGGTGGGCTGCGCCATGAATCCGGGCCGCTGGCGCGACATGGCGGGGCAGCTCTTCATGCGCGACATCTACGCCCTGCGATTGCAAACCACCCAGGAGCAGGATGCGCGCTTTATCCATGACTTCAATTCCGCTCCGAACACCAACCGTTTTAACAGCTTCACGAACAACTGCGCCGATTTCGCGCAAGACATATTAAACAGCTACTTTCCGGGTGCGGCCCATGCGGACCACGTCAACGATTTCGGCATGACCAGTCCAAAAGCCATAGCCAAATCCGTCACCAAATATGGGGAGAAACATCCGGAGTTGCAGTTCGTTACCGAGAAGTATTCGCAAATCAACGGGGCCATCCGGCGCAGCAAAGATAATCGGAAGGGCACGGAAGTATTGTTCCGCTCGAAGAAGTGGCTCGCGCCCTTGCTGGTGTTGGAACCGCAAGAGCTTGGTTTCATGGCCGCCAGCTATTATGCGACCGGCCGCTACAGTGCCGAGGCTCACTATGAACGGACAAGCGCCCTGATGCCGGATTCGGATTGGGCCGACTATCGAGCGCAATTCGAAACGGCTGTAGCCAAAGCCATCGAGCAAGGCGTCATTTCGGAACGCGGCGATTTACGGCGTTACTTTCGGCAATTGGAACACGAGACAACCCCCGGAGTAACCGATGACGGGATCTCATATCTTCAGACTGCCGATTCGCGTTTGTATTTGACACGAGAGACAATACTGCGTCCTGGCTCGGACCACGTAATGGCTTACCGATTGTTACTCGCCAAAGTGGACGACACGCTACGTGCGCCGCGAAAGAATCGGGAAAACGCCGCGGAGTTTCGCGCTGTCTGGAGCCTGCTGCAACAAGCCTCGAGCTGGGCTCCCGGTATGATGGATGTAAGTTCGGGTGGCCAGTGAAAGCATAAAGAAAGCGGTCTGCCTTCTTAGCGGCGGATTGGATTCGGCGACGTGTCTGGCGGTCGCCCTGCGCGACGGGTTTGAAAGTTACGCACTTTCCTTCGACTACGGCCAGCGGCATCGTGTGGAATTAACTGCCGCGGCCCGTGTTGCGCAAAGCTTAGGGGCGATTCAACATAAGACGGTTGCAATTGACCTGCGTACCTTTGGACAATCCGCGCTAACGGACGATATCGATGTGCCTAAGGACCGTAGCGAAGCGGAGATGGGTGGGTCCATCCCAATCACTTACGTTCCGGCGCGCAACACCGTATTTCTTTCGCTGGCGCTTGCCTGGGCCGAGGTGCTGGGCTCAGTCGACATCTTTATCGGAGTGAATGCGCTGGATTACTCGGGCTATCCGGATTGCCGTCCGGAGTTTATCGAAGCATTTGAGCGCATGGCGAACTTGGCAACCCGGGCGGGTGTGGAAGGCGGTGCAAGGCTCACCATCCACACGCCCCTGATGCAGCTAACGAAGGCCGGGATTGTGCGTCTGGCCGACGAACTAGGCCTGGATTTTTCCCTTACTCATAGCTGTTATGATCCCGCCGGATCCATTGCGTGCGGAGCTTGCGATTCGTGCCTGCTGCGCGCCAAAGGCTTCGCCGAAGCCGGTGTACGGGACACAGCGATCCGGTGAAAATCGCCGAGATCTTTTACTCGCTTCAAGGCGAAGGAGTGCTGCTGGGAGTTCCCTCCGTATTCATCCGAACTAGCGGCTGCAACCTGCGCTGCCGCTGGTGCGACACGCCCTACACCTCCTGGCATCCCGAAGGACGCGACATGACGATCGATGAAATCGTCGCCCAAGCTTGCACGTACGGCGCGCATCACGTGGTCGTCACCGGCGGGGAGCCGATGATCGCTCCGGGAATCGTAGAGCTATGCGGGCAACTGCATAAGCGCGGGTTTCACATCACCATCGAAACGGCCGGAACGGTATATGCGGCAGTGGCGTGCGACCTGATGAGCATCAGTCCGAAGCTGGGAAACTCGACTCCGGACGGAGCGTTTCGCATGCAGCATGAGCGGCTCCGGCGCAATCCCGAAGTCTTGCAGAAATTGATGGAGTATCCGCATCAGCTGAAGTTTGTGGTGTCGCAGCCCGCGGATTTGGAAGAGATTCGAAGCTTCCCAAGAGAGAATGTTTTACTCATGCCGGAAGGAACGGACCCCACGGTCTTACGCGAGCGTTCGCAATGGCTGGCGGAAATCTGCAAGACCGAAGGGTATCGCTTCAGTCCACGCCTCCACGTCGATTTGTGGGGAGACCGGCGAGGCGTTTAGGCCCCCGCCTAGCCGTTCGAGCAGGAACGCTCTATCCGATCTTCCGATGTAAGCTCCGCCGAAAGACGCGAC
>CAXSIG010000413.1:1132-2721 GCA_964237255.1 uncultured Bryobacteraceae bacterium | reverse complement strand
GCGGTTGCACGCGTCGCCGAGTCAGTAGTAATCGTCCATGGCCGCCGTCGCCGTTCGGCCAGCGGTGTCGTTTGGAAACCGGGTTTGATCGTGACTTCAGAAGCGGCCTTGCGCGCCGACGAGGGGCTGCATGTAACGCTGCCATCAGGCCAAACCGTGGAAGCGACGTTGAAAGGCCGGGACGGCTCCACGGATCTCGCGGTGCTGTCTTGCGACACGGGTGGCGTTGCGCCAGCAAAGTTTCTGGAAGGGCCGGTAAAGATCGGTCAGATCGCGATTACGGTGGGTCGCACCGAAGACACCGGTCCTATCGCGACCTTCGGAATCGTTAGCGGCGCAAGCGGCGAGTGGAAGACGTGGCGAGGCGGCAAGCTGAGCGAATTCATCCGCCTGGACGCTTCGGTTTATCCGACCAGCATCGGCGGCGCCGTTGCGGACGTGGACGGCAACCTGATCGGGCTGGTAGCAGGCGGCTTGTCGCGTAGTTCGGTAATCGCGATTCCAAGAGGCACCATTCAGGCGTCCGGCGAGAGTTTGGCCACTAGGGGCCGCGTGGCTCGCGGATACTTAGGGATCGGATTGCAGACCGTAGCTGTCCCTGCTGGCTTGAACCTGGGTCAAGAAAGCGGGATTATGCTGGTGCACGTGGAAGAAGGCGGTCCGGCAGGCAGCGCTGGGTTAATGTTGGGCGATGTGCTGTTACAGGTGAACGACGTGAAAACCGCATCGGTGGAAGCTCTGCACGCGGCGCTTGGACCGGAGTCGGTTGGTAAGCAGGTGCGGCTTCGCTACCTGCGCGGCGGTTCGGTCGGGGAAGCCGCGGCGACAGTGGGTGAGCGTCCGGCGGCGAACCGGCGGAAGTGATTCGCGTCCTGATTGCGGGCTCGTCAGCCGTGGTGCGCGGCGGCCTGGAAGCAGTGGTGCGATCAAGCGAGACGTTGGAACTCGCCGGTTCGGTAGGAATCGGCGAGCTTCGGGATGGCGGTCCAAGTGACGATATGGACGTGTCGCTAGTCGCCTTGCCCACGCCCGACGAAGATGCTCTTCGCATGCTCAGTGAACTGGAATGTCCGGCCGTCTTACTGACCGATGAACCGGATTCCCAGAGCGTGGCGGGTAACCTCCGAAGTGTTTTGCGGTTCGATGCGCGGCCCGAGGAAATTACAGCCGCGCTTCAGGCCGTAGCGGAAGGTCTGGTGGTGTTGCATTATCAGGAGGCCGAGCGCAGGGCCCCGCTCGCGGAGTTGGAAGAATCGTTAACGCCGAGGGAAATCGAGGTGCTGCGAATGCTGGCGGAAGGGTTGAGTAACAAGCTGATCGCTCACCGGATGCGGATTTCCGAACATACGGTGAAGTTCCACATGACTCAGATCCTCGGTAAGCTGCACGCGGGAAGTAGGACCGATGCCGTCATGCAGGGGATCCGTCGTGGTTTGATCTTGATTTAGCGAGTTGGTGATCCCGATGCAAACGGCGCAAGTTTTATATAAACTTGCTACAGCTTGTCCCGTCAAAGATTCCTAGCGGCCGGAGCCGCGTTGCTGTCCGCGGTCGCAGCCACTGGCCAGGTGAAGACCGAAGTTCCCGCG
>CAXSIG010000413.1:0-1122 GCA_964237255.1 uncultured Bryobacteraceae bacterium | reverse complement strand
GTCCACGGAGTCGCCTTGGAAGGCAACCTGGAAGGCAACACCGCGGACCGCGACGTAATCGTCATCCTTCCCCCAAGCTACGCCGGCCAGAAGAATCGGCGCTATCCCGTGATCTATGCGCTCCACGGCTACTCCATCGGCGCCGAGCAATGGAGCAAGGAAATTCACGTCCCGCAAACGGTCGAAGGCGCATTCGCCCAAGGCGCTCAGGACATGATTGTTGTGTTGTCGGATTCGAAGACCGTGCACAACGGTTCTATGTATTCCAGTTCTGTCACGACGGGCGATTTCGAACGCTTTATCGCCCAGGATCTGGTGGCCTTTATCGATGCCCATTACCGCACCATTCCAACTCGCGCGAGCCGAGGCTTGGTGGGGCACTCCATGGGCGGATACGGAGCGAGCCGCATCGGTATGAAGCACGCCGACGTATTCGGAAGCTTGTACATCATGAGCCCCTGCTGCCTTGAGCCGGGCGCGCCCCGGGCTTCGAATCCCGAAACTGCAAAAACGTTGGCCGCCGTGCAGTCGGAAGCGGACTCGGCTAAGCTACCGTTCGGACTCCGCGCGCAACTCGCCTCAGCGGCGGCATGGTCTCCCAATCCGAAGAAGCCGCCACTCTATCTCGATCTGCCCTCCAAAGACGGGATTCTCGACCAGGACGTAATCGCCAAGTGGGCCGCCAACGCGCCCCTCGCTTTCGTAGACCAGTACGTCGGTGATCTCCGGCGATACAAAGCGATCGCAATCGACGTCGGCGATCAAGACGGATTACGCGCGGGAGCCGCGAAGCTGCATGCAATTTTGGACAGCTACGCGATCCCGAACAGTTTTGAGATTTATGGAGGCACTCACACCAGCGCTGTGGCGGTTCGGTTTCAGAACTTTGTAATGCCGTTCTTCAGTAAGTCTTTGTGTTCGGACAAAGGCTGCCAATAGAAGCAGAACGCTCGACATGCGAGTAGTTAGTTTGCTGATCGCTGCAATCTTTCCGTTGACGGCGCAAGTTTCCAAGGTGCCACGATTTAGTGACTACAGAGTGGCCGGAACCTTTGAAAATAGGCGAACCCCTCCACAAGTCAATCCCGGCGACCGAGACTCTTTCGGATTCCGGTTAGTGTT
>CAXSIG010000412.1:0-5649 GCA_964237255.1 uncultured Bryobacteraceae bacterium | reverse complement strand
ATCGGTCTAATCAGGTAAGCAGGTTCTGACGTAGATCGACCGAGCGGAATCGCAGCACTTGCAAATGGATTCGCGGGATCAGATCGTACGCAGCGACCAAAAAGATCAAACCGGTGACGATGGCGGTAAACGGGCCGATGGGAGATTTGGTAGACGAAGATCCGAAGTTGGCAAAGTCGTATTCAACGTCTAAGCGCTGCAGCTTAAGAACCGGTGGAAGGATCCGTGTGAGGTCTTCGTCGGATAGCTTCGCGATAATCGGTTGGGGGTCGGGCGCGAGTTGGATGCTCCAGTCCAGACCATGCGGGATCACCGGAACAGGGTGAACTTGAGGGGTCCAGTTGAGCGGCGCCGCGTTGACGGCGCATGCCGTCCACAAGATAACGGCGGGTAACAGGTTTCGATTTACCACTTACTTTCCAAGTGGTTATGGCCCGACGAAACTCTCTAAGATGGAGGTTATGGGTTTGCTGGAAAATCAGTTCGAGCAAAACATTGTCACGACATCCGTGGATCATGTTTTTAATTGGGCGCGAAAGTCGGCATTGTGGCCGCTTACGTTCGGTCTGGCGTGCTGCGCGATTGAGATGATTGCGTCCACCACATCGCGGTTCGATTTGGCGCGCTTTGGGGCGGAAGTATTTCGTCCCAGCCCACGGCAAGCGGACCTGATGATTGTCGCCGGTACCGTCACGCTGAAGATGGCTCCGGTTCTAAAACGAATTTACGATCAGATGCCGGATCCGAAGTGGGTGATCTCCATGGGAGCGTGTTCGAGCGTCGGCGGCCCGTTCAATACCTACTCGGTATTGCAGGGCGTGGATCGCATCGTTCCAGTGGATATATATGTAACGGGTTGCCCGCCACGTCCGGAGAACCTGTTTTATGCCTTGCTTAAGCTCCAAGACAAGATCGACCAAATGACTACGCTGGTGAAGCGCCCCACCGAAGTGCGGCTGGATGAATCCATGCTGGAAGAGTTCAAGCGCCAAGTGCGGATCGCGCAAACACAGAACCCCGCATGAAGCTGGAGCCGAGCGAGGGTTGGCTGGTTCCGGCGGGGGCGCCATCCTGGCTTACGTGGGGATTTGGAACTCGCGACGCGATTCGTCAAAACGAAGCCAGCTTTGTGAAGCAGGTACACGGCGTGGAGATTCTTGTGGTGGATGCCGCGGGACTTGCCGGCGAAGCCGATGGTCTTATGACCAACCGAAGTAATTTACCGCTCGGGATTAAAACCGCCGACTGCCTGCCCATTCTCATGGTCGATTTGAACCACCGGGCGGTGGCTGCGGTTCATGCAGGTTGGCGTGGAACTGCCGGCCGAATCGCGCAAGCTGCCATTTCCAAAATGGAACAACGTTTCAAAACGAAGCCAGCTGACCTATTGGTCGCGCTAGGTCCTTCAATAGGAAGCTGTTGTTTTGAAGTTGGTCCGGAAGTCGCGAGGCAATTTGCCGCATACGATCCAACTCTTCGACAAATAGAAAGTAAGTGTCACCTAGATCTTAGGGAGATCAATAGTCAGCAACTACTAGACACGGGTGTTTCACCTAGCCGCATCTTATACGACAAACTATGTACAGTTTGCGATGAGAAACGTTTCTGGAGTTATCGGAGGGAAGGGGATAAGGCGGGAAGAATGTGGTCTGTAATAGAAATAACTGGATAGCTCCGTCAATCGAAGCTATCCAGTTACTCTCGATTAAGCTGCGTGGGCGAATTCGATGGTCTCATTGGCATCGAATTCGTTTCGGTCCGCCGCTTCCTGGCATGTGATGCAGTAAGAGGTTTGCGGCACGGCGTTCAGGCGCTTCATGCTGATCTCTTCTTCGCAATGCAAACAGATCCCATAGGAACCGTCGGCAAGGCGGCCAAGCGCGGCGCGTACCTGTCGCAATAGCGTGGATTCGCGGTCGAGCGTGCGGATGGCCAACTCGCGTTCACCCGCTAGCTGCACTTCGTCTAGGGCGTCGGGTGTTTTTTCGATAGCGATGTCATCGCGGTTACGCAGTGCGTCGGAAAGCTCTGCGAGCTTCTTCTCCAGCACTGTCTTATATTTTTCCAATTCATTCTTGGTCATGATCGTGTCTCTTTAGTTCTCCAAATCTCAGTTACAACAAACTTCTATATAGTGCATATCGAATTATTCTGACGAAGCGTATGCCGAAAGGTTTCAACCTCCGCTCGCGCCATGGCTCTCAGGGTTAGCAATCCCTCTGCCAAACGATTCCGTTTACAACAAAACACAAGAGTGTCTCGACAGTTCCGAAATTCTTCACAAAATTTCGTTTGCAGAAGAGTTCGATTCTCATCAAGCGCAATCGATTCATCTTCTGAACGGCTATTAATTTATCTCGAACACTCCGAATGCAAGACCCAGCGGAGGACTGCCCGCCGGATTCTCCAACGTCCGATTCACCGCTAACATAACCTCGACAAAATCGCGGCCAGTCAAATTAGACGGCAAAACAAACGTACGAGAAAATGACGTTTCCGGTTTAGTAATAGTCGCTTCGGAAAGCAATTTTCCATCGACCGACACAAAGAGAGTTAACGGGCCGGCTTCTGTCTGCTCAGGCGGGCAGAAACCTCGCACCACGATCTCACCATGCGCCGTGCGCGGGACGCCTATTCGGAAAGACGCCCGTGACGGCATCCACCGGACATTCCCGACCGGAGGATACCATGTCGAACCGAGCAAGTATCCCAGAATTGGATCGCCCGCGTCAAGCCGGGAGGGAATATCTTTTTCTTCATCCCATCCAAACCTTTGCCCGACCAAGCTTTCGTAGGCAGAGGACACGTTTTTGATACGCTCACCGGCAGCCGAATATACAACTAAATTTTCTTTCAGGATTGCGTGAATGACTGGGCCGGGGGGAAGCACATAACTCGGAGCATCGGGATTCCCCGGGTCCAGGCGCTTCACTTTTTCGAGCAGTTCCGGTGCGAGATAAACGTCGGGAATGTCCAGCGTGCGAAAGACGGAGTGGGCAATGGAATCAAGATACAGATCATCGGAAACATCGGTCAGGATCAGGATTTTGCCTGGGTGGAGCTTCTGGGCTTGTCGAACGCCGGAAACCAAGTTGCGCACCGGACGCGTATGTCCCAGGTACCAGCGGGTTCCAAAGCGCGCAAGAGGGACATGAATGAAGAGGTAGAAGAGCACGGCTCCAAAAGCGATGCCCCGGACGGGTAGGGCCCGATGGGAGAGGGCAAGCGCAAAAACGCTTCCTAGTCCCAGGACGGGAATCGCTAGATAGTAATCACTAATGTGATCGCGCAAAGGGACAATCGGCGCGAGCGTGATAAACGTCCATGCCAGAAAAAACAGCGGAAGCCGGTTCGCGTTCCAAACCTCGTAAGCGACGAAGGCTGCTATCAACAAAGTGAAAACGTAAACGGTGATTGCCGGTTGATGCGCGTTCACAGGGGCGAATGCAACCGTCCAGTATGTCCAGAGCGTAGCGGGTAGCGCACCGTCGAAATGTAGCGAATACACGCCCTCTTTCGGAGTCGCGGCAAGCGCTGAGTGCAACCCGTAGTACGCGAAGGATACAAGAAACAGAGGAACCGTACGGAGCGCGGCTTTTCGCGATGGTTTGCACAGGGTGACATACGCCAGCACTAACGCGGGGTAAACAATATTCAGTTCCAAGGCTCCGAAACCGAGCACGAAGATGGCAAACTGCCACCAGTACTGTTCCCGGAGATAAAGATAGAACGCGAGGAGGAGAAAGAACGCGCACTGAATCTGGTTGTAGTCCGACGCCCAGCATAGCGGCGTCAGCAGAGCGGAATTAGCGGTCCAGAGGATGGGTCCGGACACGGCGGCAACGCGCGAACCTGTCAGCCGGAGTAGAATCAACCCGAACAAAATCAGATTGACGGTCTGCGTAATGAATACGGCAATGTGATATGGAAGCGCGTTTGAACCGAACAACCAGTAAAACAGCAAGAAAAATCCACGCTCGCTCCATGGGCGGATGGTGCCTTGCGCCATGGGAGCGAACATCGACGTGAAAAAGCTGTGCAAATCCGTCACGCCCCTGTGAAGACCTAGCCAAGCAAAATCGTCCTGCTCGAACCAATTTTTCAGCCCGCTCCAATACACAGCGAAGAGAAACAGTACGGGAGCGATGGCGAAAGGCCAATACGTATTGAGCCGGAAATCGCTTGGGGGAGTGCCGGCCGTGGAAGCCTGCCGCAAAGCTATTTGTGTTCGAAGCCGACCGCGACCGCGATGACGCCAAGTTCACGGCCTTCTACAACGCCGGCTTCCAGGAACTTACTTAGCGCAAAGTCTACTTTCAGCGAATCCGATGTGAACGCGGCGGCGGGAACTTCCTTGATGAACTCGTATTCGCCTGCTTTTGAATACGTTTCCGGAGGCAGCTTCGTATCGCCCACATAAGCCGTGAGCTTCGTCTCTTTCACGCGATCCATCACCGGCGGCGGAATGCTGAATTTAAATTTCAGGACAGCGCCCATTTGGGCGGCATCGCGCGGAGGCCGGAGAAGGACAGAGAATTTTCCCGCCGTCCAACGCCATCCGCTTTGCTCAACCGGATAGAAACCAAGCAAGAGCTGACTCGCGGAGCGGGGGTCGCCCATGGTAAGCATAGCGGCCAAACGCGGCGGCTCTTCCTCCGTTTGGACGCGAATCTTATCCTTATTTCTGCAACCGCTCGCGAAAGCGAGAAGCGCCAGCAGCAGCGCGGTTTTATGCAAGAGTGGGACTGCCTTGTTTTTCTATCTGCACCAAACAACTATAGAACGTTGGGCCGCCGCCGATATCAGTCAGCCGTTCGGAAACTAACGCATTCACATTGCGTCGATTCGCGGACGCCCCAGGCCAGCGAACCGACGGAGTCGCCGCAACTCCCGGCCTAACCTCTGCGGAAACTACGGCGCGAAGGAAGATTTCGCCGCGTTCATTAAAGATGCGGACCGATTCGCCAGGCGAGATGCCACGGGCAGCGGCATCGTCCGGATTCAGGGTGAGCGTGCCGGTTTCCTCCTTTACATCGTCTCTCTCCCCGAAGGTGGAGTTCATCGCGTTGTGGCTTTTAGGGGAGATCAGCTCGAGGGGAAACTTCGCATGCAGGGCCGAGTCGCCATGACGGGATTCCACAGGCGGAACGTAGTCCAGCCCAGGCGCGCCTAGATCGCACTTCCCGTTTGCGGTAGCGAAGCCATTGGCGAAAGGGAGAAAAGGTTGGCCCACGGGGGAAACGTTTAAGCGAATCGACCGCTCAAGCTCCAGCCGTTCCAGAGTAATGCCCTGGAAAAAAGGATGATCGGTAGTGAGAGTCTGGCGAATAACCTCGTCGTCGGAGTCTTCGAAGCAGGTGTCTTCGAAGCCGCAATATTTTGCCAGGCGACGAAAGATCTCCGAGTTAGGGAGGCATTCACCGGGTGCAGCGAGCGCGGGCCGGGCAAACTGGAGAAAGTAATGCCCGTACGCCATATACAGATCCGTGTGCTCCAGGAAGGTGGTAACAGGAAGAAGGATATCGGCGTAACGCGCCGTCTCCGTCACAAACTGCTCCAGCACGGTAACGAACAGATCGGGGCGATGCAAACCTGCGACCACATCGTTCTGGTTCGGAGCGACGGCCGCGGGATTCGAGTTGTAGACCA
>CAXSIG010000411.1:0-5655 GCA_964237255.1 uncultured Bryobacteraceae bacterium | reverse complement strand
GAATCGTCTGAAGCCCAGCCCGCAAGTAAGCCGCGCGTCCCGAAGTGGCTGATTACAGCCGTCGGCTACGCTATCGCGATCGCCAGCTTCTACTACGTATTCCACAAATTTGACTTCAAGCAAATGGAGCAGGATGTTCGCACCTTGCGTTGGGGTTGGGTGCTTTTGGGTATTCTGCTCAATCTTACGGTTTACGTTTTGGATGCTTGGCGATGGGGTGTAATTCTCAGCCCGGCCGAGGAGGCGCCCTTATGGGAGTGCGTAAGAGCTGTATTTATCGGACAGGTGGCAAATGCCGTTTTGCCTGCAAAGGCCGGCGAAGTTGTACGTTGTTATCTGCTTTCTTATTGGACCGATAGTCCGTTCTCTCTGGCATTAACCGCGGATGCCATTGGACGCGTAATGGACGGCGCCTGTTTGGTGCTGGGCTTTTACTTGTTCACCTGGGGAATCACGGACATGTCTACCGCTTTGCGCGATGGGGCATTTACTTTCTCTATCGGCGTTTTTATATTGTGCCTTATCCTGGCGTTCATTCTGTTCCGGCATGAACATGCGAAGAACTTTGTTTCCGGTAATAAATGGGTCGCTAAGTTTGCCAAAATCATGCATGAGATCCACACTTTGGGCAATGAACGCGCATTGCGGAAAGCTTCGTTTATAAGTATTCTGTACCTGCTGATGCCCGTCCTGTCCGTTTGGGCTTTGTTTCGCGCTTACAGCTTCGACTTCTCGTTCGTCCAAGCCGCGGTTGTCTTGGTCATTATTCACTTGGGAACTACGCTACCTGGCGCTCCCGCCAACGCGGGTACGTTTTCGGGCTTCGCTGCAATGAGTCTGACGATGATGGGCGCGGGTCCCGCGGAAGCAGGAATCTTTTCTCTTTTTATATATTTCGCCCATACCGTCCCACCAGTTCTAGTAGGCTACGTCGTACTGTTCTTTTCCGGTGTCGATCTGGGCCAGATCCACACGCACGCTAAAACCGCGCATCACGCACCGGCCAGCTAGGCCCGCGGATGGTGTTCGTCGATTGTACTGCGAAGCCGGCTTCGCAGTACATGTGTGTAGATCTGGGTCGTCGAGATGTCGGAGTGCCCCAGCATAATCTGCACGCTTCGCAGGTCCGCGCCGCCTTCCAGTAAGTGTGTCGCGAAGCTGTGGCGAATCACATGAGGCGTTAGTTTCTGAAAAATGCCGGCGCGCTTTCCATATGCGCCCAGCAATGTCCAGAACATCTGGCGCGTCATAGGCCCCCCGCGAGCGGTGATGAACAAGTACGGGCTGGCTTTTGCTTTCAATAGAGTCGCGCGGGCCCCACGCAAGTAGACGTCGATCGCCTCAAGCGCCGATTTCCCCACCGGAACAATCCGTTGCTTGTTCCCTTTGCCGGTAACTCGAAGGACTCCTAAGTTGCTTTCCAGTTCGCTCACGCGCACTGCGCAGAGTTCCGATACGCGCAGCCCGCTGGCGTAGAGTAGTTCCATCATTGCCTGATCGCGCAAGCCGTTTGGCTTGGTTTTGTCGGGCGCATTGAGCAACGCTTCTACTTGTTCCAGATTCAGGAAATGCGGGATGGTCTGCCACTGTTTGGGCGACTGCATATGCTCGGTTGGGTCTTCTGATATGTGCCCTTCGCGTTGGAGAAACCCGAAGTAAGTGCGTAACGTGGTGAGATGCCGCGCGATAGATCGGCTTCCCAATCCGCTTCGATAAAGCGCGTTCAGATGCAGCCGCAGAACCTCTTTCGGAGGAGCCCCACTCAGTTCGGCCGAGGAAGCAAACGCCGCATAACGTTCCATGTCGCTCCGGTAAGCTTCCAGCGAATTAACCGCCAGACCCTTTTCGAGAGCGCAGAAATTCAGGAACTCTTCGGTGCGCTTACCATTCATGAGCCAATGGTACAATTCCCAAACGGACAAGGCGCTGTTTGGCATCATCTACTACTAAGAAGGCTCTGGTGCGGCGCTTCGACCGTGAACCGCTTCACGCTTTCATCAATCCTTCGGAATACTTACAAAAAGACGGTATTGAGATGCTCTCGCCTGCGGGAGCGGTGGTGTTCGTCGGCTATTACGATCTCAAAAACGTGTGCTTCGTGAAGGATTTCGACGGACCAGCCGAACCCGCAAAGCAGTTTCAAACGCGCCCGAAGATGGATGGCCTTTGGGTGCGAATGAAATATCGCGACGGCGACGTGATGGATGGGATTCTCCCGAACAATCTGCTGCTGTGGGAGCGTTACGGGTATTCCGTCATTCCACCGGAGCCATACTCAAACAATCAGAAGGTATTCGTGCCGCGCGAAGCGCTAACCGATATTCACGTTCTGGGAGTAGTGGGAAGCCCGCTGACTAAGACCGCGCGCCGCAAGTCAGTGCCCGACGGCCAACCGACGCTGTTCGATCAGTTGTGACTTAACTCAATACTCGCCAGATCTTTCCAGCAACTGCCCTGCAGGTTTTTGACGAAATCGAGACTCTTCACGGGAAACGTACGCGGACCGGTGTACTCGGCCCATCGCTTTACAGCTTTGTCGAACATCGCGGGGACAAACTCGGGATCGACATTCTGAACGATGGTGATGTGCGGATGATAAGGGTACCGTTCGCAGTAATCCACCGCGCCGCGATTGAGGGATCGATACATCTCGTGAAGTTCTTCCGCGCCGCGTCGAAGGCCGATATAGATGACGCGGGACTGAGGGAACATCTCCATGTCTCCCAGTTCCACTTCGAACTCGGAGAAAGGATGCGAGAGACGCTCGATTTCTTCGGCCGCATCCTCCGGACATCCGTGGATGGGGCGCGGGGGGAGCACGGTCACATGGGCGTGCGGACTGCAGTTGGGAACCAGCTCTAATCGGAGTGTGTCAAGAAAACTTCCGAGGGGGTCCGGGATGTAGCTTACCAGCGCGAACTGCTTTGCAAGCGCTGGCGGCGCTTCGGCAATGGTCATCGTCGACACCTCTATTGTAGCGAGTGTTAACTCTTTGTAATGCTGTACCCTGGAGGTAGGGAATGGACCTCTTCAAGAACCTGTTCCCTGCGGGTCTTCTGCGGGGATTATGGCTGACATTTCGGCACCAGAAACCGTCGCTAGTCACGACCGAACAATACCCTTTGACGCGGCCCGCGGTGTCGGAACGCTATCGCGGCGCCCCGCGATTAAACAATGACCCTGCGTCGGGTGAGACGTTATGTATTTCCTGCAATCTTTGCGCGATCGCCTGTCCTGAAAACTTGATCGTAGTGAACAGCATCCGCAATGAGAAGACGCGGCGTAAGGACCTGACGGAGTTTACCTACGACCTTTCGCGCTGCATGTTCTGCGGTCTGTGCGAAGACGCCTGTCCAGTGGATGCGCTGGAACTGACCCAGGATTTTGAGATGGCCAGCTACACGCGCGAAGGCTTGATTTGGGACCGGCAGATGTTGGAGGAAGGACCCCGTCCGGTGGATTACCGGAACTGATGTTGGACGCGGTTTTCTTTTATGCATTTGCTTCCATCGCGGTAGTTGGAGGGCTAGGGACGGTGACCCTGCGCAACCCGGTGCATTGCGCGGCGGCGTTGATTGGCTCGCTTATGGGCGTCGCCGGCATCTTTCTTTTGCAGGGCGCCGAGTTCCTTTCGGTGGCGCAGGTGATTGTTTACGTCGGCGGGGTCATGCTTCTCTTTCTGTTTGTGCTGATGTTGGTAAATGTTAGGGACGCGAAAATAGAACGGAGGTTTAGCAGCACCGCGCTACCGGCGTTGGGATTCACCGCGGCGCTTGGTGGACTGCTGCTTTACTTCCTGACTGCTAAGCCCCTAGAACTAGCATCCGCCGTTTCGGTTGCCGCCCCGGAGGGCAATACCGAACAACTAGGCACAGCGCTATTCACCACGGATTTGTTGCCTTTCGAAATTGCTTCGGTTCTTTTGCTCGCGGCTTTGTTAGGCTCGGTGGTTCTGGCTCGAAAACGCGCGTAACATGATTGGTCCTGTACATTACATCGTTCTGAGCGCGATCTTACTGACCATCGGCACGGCGGGAATCCTCACCCGCCGGAACCTTGTGGTGTTGCTGATGTCGGTGGAATTAGTTTTGAATTCCGTGAACATCAATTTGGTGACATTCGGACATCGGCTGCATACCGAACGCGGAGAGATATTCGCTTTGTTTGTGATTGCCGACGCTGTAGCGGAAGCGGCAGTTGGGCTGGCTTTGCTCATCGCGTTATACCGAAATCGTGAGACCGTGCTTGCCGATGAAGTGGACCTGCTGAAGTGGTAGCCGCGCTTCGGCTGCTTTGGCTGGTGCCATTCTTTCCCTTAGCGGGAGCGGCATTCGCGATGATTGCCCGGCCTTCGAAGCGTGTTGTATCGTTCACCGCGCCGGGATCTATCCTTCTCGCCTTTTTGTGGTCGGTGGAAGCGGTGCGTGAGTTGGCTTCCCTGCCCTCCCGAACTTGGGAGCTGCCCCTGGCGGAGTGGTTGCCCAACATCGACGCGCAGTGGGGATTGTTTTTGGATCCCTTGAGCGCCATTATGATACTCACTGTTTCAGGGATCGCGTTTCTGGTGCATGTTTACTCGGTCGGGTACATGGCTGATGACAACGGCTTCGTTCGTTATTTTGCGTATTTGAACCTGTTCGTTTTCTTCATGCTCCTGTTAGTGTTGGCCAACAACTACGGACTGTTGTTCGCAGGTTGGGAAGGTGTCGGTTTGGCTAGTTACCTTCTGATCGGGTTTGATTACGCGCGTAAAGGCGCCGCGGGCGCGGGCATGAAAGCATTTGTTGTGAACCGCGCCGGCGATGCCGGACTGCTGCTCGGGCTCCTGCTTCTTTGGTCCGTTGCAGGGACAGTTCGCTACGCGGATGCACACAGTGCCGTTGCAAAACTCGGCGAAAGCTCCGGTATTGTCACCGCGATTGCCATCTTGTTTTTTATCGGAGCAACGGGAAAATCCGCGCAGTTTCCCTTGCATGTCTGGCTTCCCGATGCCATGGAAGGTCCTGCTCCGGTCTCCGCGCTGATTCACGCGGCCACCATGGTAACTGCGGGTGTGTATCTTCTGGCGCGGGCTCATCTGCTGTTCGACCTCAGCCCCCATGCGTCCACGATCATTGCGACCGTCGGCGCATTTACCGCCATCTTCGCGGCTACCATTGCCCTTGTTCAAACGGATATCAAGCGCATACTCGCTTACTCCACAGTCAGCCAGTTAGGCTATATGTTTCTTGCGCTGGGAACGGGCGCATGGTGGGTCGCGGTGTTCCATCTGTTTACGCATGCGTTCTTTAAAGCGCTCTTATTCCTTGGCGCAGGGTCGGTGATTCATGCGCTCCACGGGGAGCAGGACATCCGAAAGATGGGAGCGCTAAAGCGTGCGATGCCGATCACGCATTGGACGATGTTCGTCGGTGCTGTGGCTCTCTCGGGCATCCCGGGACTTGCCGGCTTTTTCTCCAAGGATGCGATCCTCGCTCAAGCGTTTCAATCCGGCGCCACCGTTCTTTATTTCGTGGGACTCGGCACGGCGGGTCTCACCGCCTTCTACATGTGGAGATTGATGCACCTGACGTTCTACGGAGAAAACTGCGTGGAGAGCGGCGCAGTGCATGAGTCGCCTGCTACTTTCACAGTGCCCCTAATCGCGTTAGCTAT
>CAXSIG010000410.1:0-5657 GCA_964237255.1 uncultured Bryobacteraceae bacterium | reverse complement strand
GATACGGCGCTTTCATCGCCGGATCGGTCGCTGACGCTACCCGCGAAGCAAAAGATTGCAGATATTCCCGCGTTACCCGAATTTCATATCCCATTGGGGTAAAGTCGGTCGGAATCAAGTAAGTAAGAATGCTCTCGCCGTAACAAAGTATGCCGCCGGTGTTGCGCATTTCATCCACTACCAAGCCGTCGGTGTTGGCTTGCATGTACGCGATCTCTTGCGCAAATTTCGCCAAAGCCGCCGTCATGTCCGAAGGGTCATAACTCGGAAGGCGAATGTAACCGATCCGGTTCGCTCCCGATGTAAAAACGCCGGTGTAAAAATCGTCCGTACTCGCGCCAAGCCGGCGGACAAACGTAGAGGGCAGCGCGAATACGGGCGTCAGCGAGCCGAATCCCAGAAAGCCGGCAGGGTCGGGGTCGGCGGAATGCCCCAACTCTTCGAGAGGATCTTTGCCCGCTGCGTCTGCAAGAGCACGGTAGTGCGCTAACGGAGTCGGCACCGGATCGATATTGATCAGCGGCACACCGGACTTCAGCCAGGGAATCTGGTACGTCTCCACCATCCCGGAAGCGCGTCGAATCTGTACAAGTGCCGCGTCGCCAACGTCCACTGCATGTGGATTCCGGCTCTGGCCGCGTGTCAGGATTCGGGAAACAGCCGCGCGGTTCGTGCTCCGATCGTTACCGTACCGCCCGTACTTGGCATAAAGCGGCAAGAGATCGCCCATGGCAACTCCGTCCACGGCCACAATCTCATCACCCATCGCAAACGGATACTTGACCAGCGGCAGCGCGGTCCGGGTAATGGAATCGATCAACACCTTGCCGTCGTAAACATCCGCGGAGAAGCCAAGCTGCGCGACGAAATTTGAAGGTAGGGCATAGGCATCGTGCCCGTCGTGAAGGTTGGAAACATACTCCACCAGCAGATCGTAATAATCCAGATCCGTGGTCGTCGCTCGCACCCGATCCAGCCACGGCGCAATATCGGCCGCATTGAAATTGAATAGCTGCTGCTTCCACTCGAGCGGCGCATACCGCTTCGCATAGACCGCAGCCAATGAATTGAAGTCGAAAAGTTTTTGATCTTGCGTAAGCTGGCCGAACGCGCCAGTCGCCAGAAGAAAGCACGAAACAAATTTGATCACGAGAAAATCTTCAGCGGCTCCGTCCCGCGTTCCACCAACGGAATGGGTCGACCCTGCGATCCCGGCAGCTCCAATTCCAACGGAATACCCAACGCCTGGTAAACCGTTGCCGCGATCTGCGCCGGCGTGCTCGGATTATCGCGTGGAGCCCCGCCGATCTCGTCCGACGCGCCATACACCTGCCCGCCCTTCACACCGCCTCCGGCCATCATCATGGTCCAGCACTGCGGCCAATGGTCCCGCCCACCGGCAGGATTCACTTTCGGCGTGCGCCCGAATTCGCCCGTCGAAACAACCAACGTGTCGGTCAACAATCCGCGCTGTGCCAAGTCCTCCAGCAGCGAACTATACGCCATGTCGTACATCGGTCCGACTAAATCCCGATAGCAACTGATCGGGCTGAAAGGCTTCGACCCATGGATGTCCCAGGTAATCTCATCGAACACAGTCTCGAACATATTCACAGTCACGAACCGCACGCCCGCTTCGATCATACGGCGCGCCAGCAGGCAGCTCTGTCCGAACCGGTTCAAGCCGTACTTCTCCCGAACCTTCTCCGGCTCTTTCGAAAGATCGAACGCATCCCGCGCCTTCTGCGATGACATCAACGTATATGCCTGATGAAACGTGGAATCCAGCAGCCGCGCATCCTGCGACGTTTCAAACTTGCTCACCGTCTGGTCCACCATCTCGCGCCAGTTCTTACGGCGGTCGACGCGCAGAGCCGACAGGTAATCCGGCGGGAGCATGTCCGGAACTTTGAAATTCGGGTCGGATGGATCGGCATTCAGTACGAAAGGGTCGAACGTCTTTCCAAGAAAGCCGGCGTTCTGGCCATGCGGCATGTTGCCGCCCGTATTTCCGATCGGATGCGGCATCAGGACATGCGCGGGCACGTCGCCCTTCGGCCCTTTCAACTTCGATAGCACGCAGCCGATATGTGGAAATTCAACGCCGCCCGTGAACAAACGACCCGTCTGCATCATCTGGTGCCCGGTATCGTGCACCGCGGCGGCGGTGTGATACATTCCGCGGATCAGCGTATACTTATCCGCCTGCTGCGCCATACGCGGAAAGTTCTCGGATATCTCAATGCCGGGAACGTTTGTCTTGATCGGTTTATACGGCCCGCGAATCTCCACCGGCGCCGCGGGCTTCATGTCCCACGTATCCAGTTGCGATGGCCCGCCGACAAGAAACAGAAAGATGCAGTTCTTGTCTTTCTTCTCCTCCGCTACAGCGCCCAGCGCGCGCAAACCGAACATTTCGTTCAGTCCGATCCCAAGTCCCGCAAGCGATCCCGCATGTAGGAAATCGCGCCTTCGCAGCCCATCGCAAAACTCGGCGGGCTTATCGGCATCCAGGCGAATCATGATTACTCCTTACCGTCCGTTGACGGCGATTCTATCAAAGCGCGGGCGGCCGCTGCTGATTTAAGACGGCTAAACCCTGTCTGGCGATCTTATTGTTCCGATCCAGTTCCAGACATCGTCGAAAATCGTAATCGGCTTCCGGGATCTTCCCCAATGCCGCGTTCGCCACCCCGCGATACGCAAAGGCCGGCGAGTAGTAATTGTCTAGCATCAGAGCCGCCGTTAAATGCGCGAAGGCTTGTGTAAAATCGCCCTTCTCGTTGTAAATCAACCCCTTTAACGTGTACGCGTTCGCCTTCGGAACCAGATCGATGGATCGCGACAGCATCCGCAACGCCTCGTCGGGTTGATGAATGCAGTAATACGCCGCGCCGATGTTGTAGTCCAGAATGTAGTCCGCGGGTTTAAATTCGATGGCCTTGTCGTACTCCCGCAAAGCATCGGAGCAGCGGCCCCGATGATACAGAGCGTTCGCGTACCCAATGCGTACCCGGGCTTTGTTCGGAGCCTTTTCCGTCGCGTCCTGAAACAGGGCAAACGTGTCGCTCCAAACCTTGGCGCGTTGCGATGTCGCGTAGGCCGCCACGCAGCACACCGCCGCCAGACTCGAGGCCAGTGCCAAGGGCCTCGCCCGAACCCTTCGGAGTGGTTCGAACAAAATTAATACAAGGGCAAAAAACGGAAGGTACAGTCTGCGCTCCACAATCGGATCATTGATCGGAACAATCGAAGATGTGGGGCTCAAGAGCAGCAGGAAGGCGAAGTAGCCATAGGCCGCGAACGGATACTGACGCCGATACAGAAAAGCCGCCGCAGCGAATAGCAGCAGTGCGGCAAGCGCAAACAGTGATCCGTGCTCAAGCGGGGAATGAGAAATCGGAAAATCGTAATCCACAGTCTGCGTTACGGGAAACAGGAACAGTTGAATGTACTTCCAAACAACCCGGCATTCGGTAAAGAAATAAGCTGCTGGATTCAATCCTTCTAAGTGAAATCCGATCATCGGATCGGACACCAGATAAATAGAAAGCAACAGAGCGCCGGCGGCGGCAATTGTCCCGATCGGGATATAGAGACGCCAGTTCGCTTTGATTCCGGCGACCGAAAAACCGGGGTTCCAAAAGTAATCGGTCAAAAGCAACAGCGCGGGAAACGTAACGGCATGCTCCTTTGACCCAAGCGCTAGAAGGAAGAGAGAAATGACGGCAATGGACCGATGCCAATCAATCGCAAGATTCGGCCTGTACAGGAACGCGCAGAAAGCGCAGAGAAGCAGTCCGACGCTAAGGGATTCGGAGCGGCTGGCGGTGTACGCGGCCACCTCGGTTTGAATCGGATGAAACCAGAACAGCGCGGTGCCGAATGCCGAAAGGATCGTCCGCATGGGTTCCGGCGTGGAGCCGAGTTCCAGCAACTTTCGAAACACGAAAAATGACGCGCACCCGGCCCCGAAATGAAGAAGCAAATTCATCGCGTGATAGGGAAACGTGTTCACGGTCCACCAGTGGTAATCCAACCAATAAGAAACACCCAAAACAGGACGGACGCCCAGCCAAAAACTCAAAGGGGTATATTTCGCGTTCGATTTCGAATAAGGAAGAAAGAGATCGTCGAAAAGAAATTCCGCGTGCATCGCGGGATCGTAAATCTGGAATAGCGCGTAAACAACCGCCGAGAGGGCAATGCACCAGCCCCACCACGGAAACACCATGGCTTGCGTTGCGGACGCGGGAGAGTTGCGTTTCGTCTTTGTTGCCATTGGCTAGCGCTTCTTTAATTATGCCGTCACTGAACGTTAGAATGTACCCAATGCGCACACTAGTGGCGATTCTGGTTTGTCTTCCCCTATCCGTTTTCGCAGCCAACAATCATCCGGCCCAGGTGGCGGGGGTCTATGAAGGTTCGGTTCCCGTCAAGAACTCCGACGCGCGTAAGGTGACTCTGAACCTGCTGCAGGATGGCAGCCTGCAATGGAAGGATGGCGCCATGGCATCGGGCGGCCAATGGAGCGCTTCCAGCCAACAACTCGAAGTCAAGCTGACGACGGGAAATCAAATGCTCGCCTGGAAAATCCGGAAAAATGCGCTGGTCTTGGAAGGTGGCGAAAAAGCCAGCTACGGAGAAAAAGGACTTGTCCTGCGACGTCCTCGGTGAATGGTTTCGAAAGGATGGAGCCGTTGACCGGGATTGAACCGGTGACCTCGTCCTTACCAAGGACGCGCTCTACCATCTGAGCTACAACGGCGACGGAACAGGGGCTTACAACTTCCATCAGTGTACTACAGAGAGGCTTGAATCGCGATACGATTTAAGTCGGGTTACAAACATTGCAGGTCGAAATTGTTTTTGCTATGTTGTGAATGCTCTGGTTTATCGATAACGCGCGATACGATGAACGCTTCCGAAAGCGCTCTTTCACGCGAAGAAATGGAACGAAGACGGTTGGCGGCTGCTCAGCAGCTCCTGACCGGTCACTCTCAGGCTAGCGTCGCACGCATGTATGGCGTGAGTCGCACCACCACGTCACGCTGGAATCTCACGTTGTCCCGCCAAGGAGTTGGTTCGCTCCGAAAACGCAGGGCTACGGGACGTCCCAGTAAACTTACACCGGAACAGTTGGGCGAAGTCGTCCTGATCTTCCGCGCCGGCGCTCTGGAATCCGGCTACACGACCGACCGGTGGACCACGGGGCGTCTCGCCTCGATCATCGAAAGCCGGTTCGGAGTCAAATACGACGAAGACCACGTTGGCCGCCTGATGCATAAGCTTGGCTTGCGGGACCAGCGCGAGATTTCCTACGCTGCGTCTTTATACTCGCCGAACACGGCTTTGAGCGCGTTTGCGATCTTGCCTACCGTTCCGTAAGCCGCGCAGGCCGCCACGATGTGCGGCATGAGGTTATCCGTGCCTCGTGCTGCGTCCGTGATTGCGGCCAGCAGACGCTTGACTTCGGATTGGCTGCGCGACACTCGAACCTCGCGCAATCGGTCCACCTGCGCCTGTTCCAGCGCGGGGTCGATACGAAACGTAGGAACCGCGGCCTGTTCCGTCTCAAAGCGGTTCACGCCGACGATGACGCGCTCGCCGCGGTCGATCTCGCCCAGCGACGGCTGGTTGATTGCATACTGCACCTC
>CAXSIG010000409.1:0-5662 GCA_964237255.1 uncultured Bryobacteraceae bacterium | reverse complement strand
GATTGCTTCGCTGTATCCGAAGCTGGCAGGCGCGATCTTTCTGGCCGCGAATGAGCGACCGATCGAAGATGTTGTGCTCGACCAGAATGAACGACTGCTGAACGCGCAACGAGCCGATCCCAATAGCCAGCGACGATTGGAACAGCTTCGCTCGGAAGTGGCGAAGGCCAAGGCGTTGAGCCCGGCAGCAAACAATCCGCCGATTGTTCTTGGTCTGCCCAGCGCTTACCTGCTCAATCTCAAAGGCTACGATCCTGCTAGCGAGGCGAAGCGGTTGACCTTTCCGATGTTGTTTCTGCAAGGCGAGCGTGACCTGCAGATTTCTTCTAAAGACTTCGATGCCTGGAAGTCTGCTTTGGGCGGGCGGAAGAACGTTACGTTTCGCATGTTTCCGTTACTGAATCATTTGTTTATCACAGGCGATGGGGAACCAAGCCCGGCCGAATATCGGACGCCTGGAAACGTCTCGGTTGAAGTAATCGATGCGATATCGACGTGGCTGAAACAACAGTAACCCGGCGAGGGTTTCTGGCGGCTGCGGCCGTCGTGACCGCGCCGGATTACACCATCCGAATCTCTCGTATCCGTTGGGAAGTAGCTCCGGGGCGCACGGTCGAGACGCTGGCATACAACGGATCGGTACCAGGGCCGTTGCTTCGGATGAAAGAAGGTCGGCTTGTTGCTGTTGAAGTGGTGAATGAAACCAACGATCCGGAGTTGGTTCACTGGCACGGCTTCCATATTCCGCCCGAAGTCGATGGCGCACATGAGGAGGGGACACCGATGGTGCAGGGGCAGGATCGTCGGGTGTTTCGATTCACTCCGAAGCCCGCCGGGTTCCGCTGGTATCACACGCATGCGATGGCTGGACATGACCTGAAGCGCGGCGGGTATACCGGGCAGTTCGGGATTGCGATTGTTGAAGCCAAGAGCGAACCAGGGGCGTATGACGCCGAGATGCCCATCGTGTTGCATGAGTTTGATCCGTATTTTTCAACTGGATCGATGGGCGATGTGAATTACCGGATCTTCACGATCAATGGCAAGATGCTCGGCGCTGGGGAGCCGATACGCGTTCGGCAAAGGCAACGGGTTCTTCTGCGCGTGCTGAATGCGAGCGCGAGTTTGACTCATCGGTTGGCGTTGCCTCGGCATACGTTTCGGGTAATTGCCATGGACGGGAACCCCGTGCCTACTCCGCGCGACGTGTCGGTGTTGGAGCTCGCTCCGGGCGAGCGCGTCGATGCGTTGGTGGAGATGAATCAGCCCGGCGTTTGGGTATTAGGCGAAGAAAACGGCGCGGGTGTTGTTGTGGAGTACGCGGGCGCGAAGGGCAAGCCGCAGTGGGTCGCGCCTCCGCAAGAGAAGTGGGATTACCTGGCGTTCGCGGAAGCGCCGCCTGCGTCGCGCGCTGGAGGAGTTCGTGCCCCGCTATGACGGGAATCTCTGGGCCATCAATGGGAAATCGTATCCGCACACGGACCCGATTCCCGCGAAGAAGGGTGTTCGGAACCGTCTGGTGTTCGACAATCGCACCGACATGGCGCATCCGTTTCATCTGCATCGGCATACGCTCGAGATCACGAAGTACTGCGGCAAGCCGACATCGGGAGTGTTCAAGGATGTTGTCGCAGTTCCCGCCCATCAGGTTGTGGAGGTGGACTTCGTCGCGGATCAACCGGGGCCGTCTTTGTTCCACTGCCATCACCAGTTCCACATGGACTTTGGATTCATGGCAGTCATGGAGTATTGAGCCAGCAAACCCGTCATGTTGGCGACCGCGAAACTGATCCCGTTCAGGTTACGTTCGGGAGCGACGCCGGGTATCGGGCGCGGATAGCCGGAAGCGCAGAAGCCTTTCGCGTCAATCGTGTAAGCGTCGCGTTCGCAGGTCTCATCGAGACCTACGCCTACAACGTCGGGCAAGCAGCCCGGATAGGCATCGCGCGCGCTGATCAGTAATGAGCCCTGCTTAGCGAGAGAAAGAAAAGCCTCGGCATGCTGGGCGTTGTTGGTGCCCAGGCTTAGATTGATTAAGTCCGCTTTCTCTTTTACCGCCCACTCGATCGCGCGCAGCAGGCACTGGACGTTCGTGCGTAGCGCAGTGTGGAAGACTTTGATGGCGAAGTACTCGGCTTCGGGGGCCTTCTCTTGTATCGCTGCCATGACCGCGGTTCCGTGCCCCAGACGATCTTGGAAACCTTCTTCCATGGTGCCGTCGGGAAGAATCGAAATGCCCCGGGCGATTGGTCCGATGTGCGGATGCGCCTGATGGACGCCGCTATCGATTACCGCGATACGCATTGTTCCAGGGTGATGACAGAGTCGGCCATTTCGGCCAACGCCGGGCGATGGGTAATCACGATTAGCGTTCGGCCTTCCATAGTTTCGCGGAGGCTGTTGGCGATGAAGCGCTCCGTTTCGGCATCGAGCGCGGAGGTGGGTTCATCGAGGATTAAGACACTCGGGCGACGTAAGAGTGCGCGGGCGAGCGCGACTCGTTGACGTTCGCCTACGGATAAGGCTTGGCCGCGTTCGCCGGTTTTGGTTTCGAATCCCAAAGCTCCTAAGCCCGCTTGTAGGCCTGCTGACTCGATCTCTTCTCGGGTTGCTTCGGGAAGGGCATAGGCGATGTTTTCCGCGATGGTTGTGTTGAACAGATACGGCGTTTGGTCCAGGAGCATTACTTCTTTGCGGAGGGAGCTTAGTTGGACTTGCCGTAGGTCTACGCCGTCGATTCGGATGCTGCCGCTGTCGGGATCGAGGTAGCGTACGGTTAGGTCGGCTAGCGTCGACTTCCCTACCCCGCTTGGGCCTAGCACTGCGCAGAAGCTTCCGGCTGGGATCTCTAGCGTCAAGTTCTCCAGGACCGGCGATCTGGCGTGCCGTAGTGATACGTTTTCGAATTGGATGGAGTGCCGGACGGGTCCTATGGCGACGGCATCGGGAGCTTCGACCACTTCGGCCTCGGTGTCGAAGAGTTCAAAGATGCGTCCTAGCGACACGCGTGCGGAGGCTAAGCCGGCGCTCAAACCCATCAGGCTTTGCACCGGGGAAAGAAGGCGCGTGTGATACGCCATGAAGGCCACCAGGGTTCCGATGGTCATTCGGTCTTGGAAGATCAGCCAGCCTCCGTAGAGGAATACGCTGGCGGTGGCGGCGCTGAGGATGGTGCCGGGCAGCACGCCGCTTAGGAACGAAGCCACTTGTACGTCGAGCATCGTCTGGATGTACGCGTCGTTTTTTTGGCGGAAGCGTTCCTGTTCGTGGCGTTGGGCGCGGAGCGAGACGACGACTCGCATGCCGAGGAAGGAATCGACGAACAAGCTGCCTAGGTCGGCACTTCGTTCGCGGAGGATTTTGGTGAGTTCGGTGAGGCGGCGTTGGTAACGGAGAAACGTGTAGATGGATCCTGGGACTAAGACCACGCTTACTAGGAAAAGCCGCCAGTTGAGCCATAGCATCATCGCGATGCTTCCTACCAGGAAGACTACGTTGCTTAGAACGGAGAGCAGCGTATCCGCGGAGACTCTTTGCACCTCGCCTACGTCGTTGTTCAGGCGTGACATCAAGTCGCCGAAGCGGTACTCCGCGTAGAATCTTGGCGAGAGCGTTTGCAGGTGTTGGAACAAAGCCAGGCGCATGTCGAAGAGCATCGCGGCGGAGATGCGCACGTATCGAAAGCTCGACAGCATGTTCAGCGCGAACCCGAAGATGACGGCTCCGAACATGAGCGCGGCGATCCATCCTAGAGCTCGCATGTCGCGCTGGAGCAGCGCTTTATCGATAAGGAGCTTCGAGATGTAGGGCTGCGTTAGCGTGAGCCCTGTTGCTAGCAGGCTGACGAACATCACGAACAGCAGGCGTGCCTTGTATGGGCGGACGAAGACCCACACTCTTCGGTACGCTTGCCAGGACGCTATCACGGATGAATCGGCTCCGGGATTGCGGAGCCATCGGCACGCGGGTCGGAGGCGGCGAAGTTCATCCCCGTCTTCGAATTGTGCAGGATGGCTTGGCCGCGGCCCATTCCCTCGACATACTCGCGGGCGATGCGGACGATGTGACCTTGTTCAGAGAGCTTCTGTAGCGTGGTGGCGGGGACGCGAAACTCGATGGAGACATCGCAGCCATAGGCGCTGTTCTTCGCGAAGCGTGGGGCTTCCATCGATTCCTGGATGTTCATCCCGTAATCGACGATGTTGGAAACAAACTGAGCGTGAGCCAGCGGTTGCACCGCGCCGCCCATGATTCCGAAGCCGATGTGTTGGTCACCCTTTTCCATGAACGCGGGAATGATGGTGTGGAAGGGGCGCTTGCCGCCTGCCAGGACGTTCGGGTGCTTCGGTTCCAGCGTGAAGGCTGCCCCACGGTTTTGGAGTTGGAAACCCATGCCTTCGACCGTCACGCGTGAGCCGAATGAGCCGTAGATGCTTTGGATCCAACTGGCAATGTTGCCGTCTTTATCGACTACCGTCAGGTATGTTGTGTTGCTTCCAACCGGCTCGCCGGCTTCGACTTCGCAGTTTGCGCGATTCGGATTGATGAGCGCGGCTCGCTTGGCTGCGTACTCCTTTGAGATGAGTCCGGCGATTGGGGCATCGTAAGTTCTCGGGTCTGCTACGTAGCGGTGGACATCGGAGTAGGCGAGCTTCATCGCTTCGATGCGTTCGTGCATTTCGGCGGGGCTGAAGGGTCCGGCTGCGGCTGGGGGCTTGGTCTCCATGATCTTCAACATCTCCAGCGCGGCAACGCCTTGTCCGTTCGGCGGGAGCTCGAAGACTCTCCAGCCTCGGTAGTCGATGGAGATCGGGGTCACCCATTCCGGTGAGAACGCGGCCAAGTCCTCGGCCGTAATGGTGCCGCCTAGATGCTGCGACGTTTTGAGGATCGCTTGGGCGATTTCGCCTTTGTAGACAACTTCGGGACCTTTCTCCGCAATCAGACGGAACGCTTTCGCCATATCCGGATTGCGGAACAACTGACCGGTTTCCGGTGCGGGGAGGAAGACTCGTGCGGATTCATCGTTCGCTTTCAGACCGCGTACGGAACCGGTGGACGCCCAGAGCTCATGCATGCCTTCGTGGACGCCGTGTCCCTTTTCGGCGAAGAGGATCGCGGCTTGGAACAGATCCTTCCACGGCAGCTTGCCGTAGGTTTGATGCATGCGGTACCAACCCGCCACCGCGCCGGGAACGGTGACGGTGTGGATCCCGTTCGGGGGCATGGTCTTGATGCCCTTCGTTGCAAGGAACTCCGGGGAGAGAGCTTTCGGGGCTGGGCCGGAACTGTTCAGTCCTCTTAGCTTGCCGGTCTTACCGTCGTAATACATCACGAAGAGGTCGCCGCCGAGACCGGTCATCATCGGTTCGGTCACGCCTAGGACTGCGTTGGCTGCTATCGCGGCATCGACTGCCGAACCTCCCTTCGCCAGGATTTGTGCGCCTGCTTGGGAGGCTAGCACCTGGCTGGTTGCTACGATTCCCCCTTCGCTGATCACCATGGAGCGTCCGTAACTGCGGCCTTGCGCGATGGCTGATGGCGCTGTTAGCAATACGGCTGCGAGCAGGAGTCTGGTCGTCATGGGTTTCGCGAGTCTAGCATAGATACTGCAGATCGAAGCCGTTTAGGGCATATCGAAACCGGGCGTGCTTTTCGATTG
>CAXSIG010000408.1:0-5670 GCA_964237255.1 uncultured Bryobacteraceae bacterium | reverse complement strand
TCCTATTGCCTTCACTCAAGCTGTGCTCGCCAACTTGCGCACTACTCTGGCTCCGCAGGTCGCCTTCCAGACTTTTGAGAATCTGCCGGCGGACGAAAGCGCCTCGCAACTGGAATGGCTGCCCGACCTAAACGGCCAGCCGGTCTACAATTTCGCCCTTTGCCGGGTCCGCTATCGCGCCACCGTGACACCCGCGACGGACGTGCGCGTCTTTTTCCGTCTTTTCCAGACCGCTTCGACCGGCACCGATTACAATTCGGCAACCACCTATCGTATGGGCGGCCATCCGGGCGTGCTCGTTCCACTGCTTGGGGTGCAGGGCGGCGAACTGGTCACCATCCCGTTCTTCGCGGAGGCCCGCAAGCCGGCCAACGTCAATCTCAACCAGCAGTCCGACGAGACCAACAAAAGGACGATCCAGCCCGACCCCCTCGGCAAAGAAGTTTATATGTATTACGGCTGCTGGCTGGATATCAACCAACCTACCGATCTTCGCTTCCCGATTCAGCCCTCGCCCTCAGATGGAGGGCCCTTCACCGGAACTCTGCAATCCATCGCCAACCTCATTCGCGGCACGCACCAGTGCATGGTGGCCGAAATCCGTTACGATCCGGATCCTATTACTCAGCAAGGCATCTCCTCGGCTTCGTCCGATAAGCTCGCGCAGCGCAACCTGTCGATCGATAATTCGGACAATCCCGGAACCGATACGCATCGGGTGCAGCACAGCTTTACGATTCATCCAACCACCTCAACTCCGGCTCCGCGCCAGGGTCCCGATGAGTTGATGATCACCTGGGGCAACACGCCTGTGGGATGCACGGCTACTCTGTACCTGCCGGGAGTGCGCTCCGCCGATGTTCTAGCGCTTGCCGCGCGTAAATTCAATCTGCAAACTCTAGAGCGCGTGGATGATCACACCATTCAGTGCAAAACCGGCGGCGTTACCTATGTCCCAATCCCTTCCGGAGGGGAACTGGATTTTGCGGGTCTTATCACGCTCGATTTGCCTGACAACTTGCGCGCTGGGCAGCTCTTTCGGATCGTAGTCCGGCAGGTGCAGGATACATCCGGCGTGTTCCGCTCGACCCCACGCTTCGTGGCGGCGGCTGTCGGACGAGTTTCAACGAGCCGTCATATTCTCGGCGCGTTCCAATTCTCCGTGCAGGTACAGAAAGCGGCGCAGATTCTTCCCATCTTTCGCCGCGACCAAATTTCACTGCAGCGTGTTCTCGCCACCATTCCGGTTGAAAACCGTTGGCATACGGTAACCACCCGCTACCTCGATCAGGTCTCCACTCGCGTGCGCGCGCTCTCCAAACCGCTAGACGGCCGGGGTTCCCTCCGTATCAGCTTCGTCGATCCGGCTGGCGCTATTGTCAGCGATCTCGCGGATATATTTCTGAAACACCAGGAGCTTAGCGACGCGCGCGAAGTGCGCCGCTTTCACACCGATCAGACACTGGTCGTTGACAACCTGATCAGCACCAACAGCGGCATCTACGAATTGCAGGCCTTGCCTGATCATCACGAGGCTGTAGGCCGCTTCGTCACCATTACTGAAGGGCAAGAGACTGACGTCAAATTTGTCCTCGCTCCTAAAAAGCCCTGATCGCTGGGGTAGGTGGCGCTTACAACATTACGGTTCCACCACGACAGCTTGCTTGATCCAATCGAGTCTTGGAAAGTTCTGTTGGAGATAAGCGTTGCCCTCAGAAAAAAGAAGATCTTGCTTGGCGGCGCGTATGCCTCCACCGGATGTCTCTCCGTAGTCAGAGAACAGACGGTCGGCAACATCCATGCCCTGTACAACTCTTCCGATCGGAACGAAAGGCTCTTTGTCGTGAGAGGCCGCGTTGTCGCGCAGGTTGATGAACACTTGCGTGGTCCGGCCGTTCGGCACAGCGAAGGCGAAGGCTACGGTCCCGCGTGAATTCGATTCGCGACGCGGGTCATCGGGGATGGTCTTGGTTCGCCAGGAAGTTGCGAGTTTCGGATCGGCTGCAATACCAAATTGTGCCCATCGGTCTTTGATCACGCGAAAGAATCGCGCGTCGTCGAAATACCCGGCGCGAACCAGATTGTAGAAGCGATCTACACCATGTGGAGACAAATCGCGATGAAGTTCGATGAGAATGGCGCCTTGGCTAGTAGAGAGTTGCACCTGCGAAATATCGGGCGCACGGTCGACGGCCGGTTGGCGCCTAGCCGGACCCACTGAGAGGACGCGCTTTTCGGGAAGGCGGGCGATATCGATAATCGCTCCTTCCTTCATTACGGTTTGTACTTTGCGGATATTGTGAATGTCTTCGAGCGGGTTGGCGCTCAGGATCACAAGGTCGGCGAACTTGCCGGGTTCGAGGGTGCCGAACTCCTTCAGTCTACGGCAGGCGATCGCTCCGTTTTTCGTCCCTGACACGATTGCCTGTGCCGGCGTCATACCCAGTTCGACCAAGCCTTCGATCGCCGCAATGGTTCCGGTACCGTGGCTTTGGCTATCGGGTTTAGGCTCGGTCGCGAACTCCGGCGCGGAGCCCCAGTAACTATCCGTTCCTACTGTTACGGTACAGCCGGCATTGATCAGCTTTCGTGCGTTGGTCCTGCGCGTTTCGAAATCTGTTTCCAGCGCCTTGGCTCGTCGCCGCTCTTCGGTTGTGGTTCGAGGATGAACCAGAGATTTCTTCTCGTCTTCGGCGAGTTTCTTTTCAGCCGCCTCCTTTGTCTTGACGTGCTTTGACCATGCTTCGCCGGTGATGGTGCTCACCAGCATGGAACAGATCACGTTGCGGTCGTGAATGGTCTTGACCAAATCATCGGGCAGTTCTCGGGGAGTCATCAGTTCGGGATGCTGAATAAGGTCGATCCCGGCGTCGAGCGATAAGCGAAGGCCTTCGAGCGTGGTGGAGTGTACTTCAGCGGTCCTGCCCCGCTTGTGCGCCTCGTCTACCATCGCCTTTTGCGCGTCGGGAGAAAAACCGATGAACGACGGTTCGGAGAAATGACTGGTAGCGCCGTACTTCAGAAAGTCCGGACCTTTATCCAAGTACCGACCGATAGCGATTCTCAATTCGGCGGCGGATAAGTCCGCCAGGTTTTCTCCCGCGCCCTGAGCGATGGCGTCGTTCATCTCTTCTTGAAAGAGGGTGAGGTTTCCTTGAGGCGTAAGGCTGAACGTGGTGGAGTAAGGACCACCCCAACCAACGATGTTTCCCGCTGCTAGAACGCGCGCGCCAATTGCTTCATGACGCGCAATCTTGTCGCGCATGAGCACGAGCGGCTCCAGCATGCCGTAGCTATCGCGAACGGTGGTCACACCATGAGTCAATTGAATCTGCGCGGCTTCCAGAACAATTTCGTTTTCGCGCCAGTAGTATTTCGCAAGGGTCTCGTAGCGATCGCGCGCGCCTCCGTAAAGAGAAAGGTGGACGTTGGTATCGATAAATCCGGGAACGATGTACCGGCCGGTAGCTTGAATTACTTTCGCCGCTGCGGGAATTGAGACGGAGTTCCTTGCTCCTACGGCGGTTATCTTTTGTCCGAAAACCAGGATCACGCCATTCGTAATAGGTGGTCCACCGTTACCATCAATGATGGTTCCGCCGACGATTGCGGTGTCTTGCGCCAACGCGACAGAAAACAGGAATAGGCAGGAAAGCAGCAGCCGATTCAGCATGAGTGATCGTATACTAACTTGGATCCAGTGAGTCAAGAACCGGCATTCAAGAAACTTTTAATTCTTCTCTTTGTGCCGGCGATGTTGACGCCGCTAGCCGCTCAGCCCGTCTTTACGGACGTGTTTCCGCCGAGCGAATATGCGGCCCGGCGAACGCGCATCATGGACCAAATCGGAACCGGCGTAGCCATACTCCAAGGCACGACGGAACGGCCCGGTGAACAGCCTCTCCGCCAAAGTAATCAGTTCTTTTATCTGACCGGTGTTGTGGAACCGCGCGCGATTTTGTGGATGGATGGACGTACACGGCGATCCGTACTCTTTTTGAACCCGCGGGTAGAACGGCGGGAGAAGATGATGTTCGGTCCCGGCCTTTCGCCAGGGCTGGAAGCGGCAAAGGCGACAGGGATCGACGAGGTGCTTGAGCGCGCGGAGTTCAAGAAAGCAGTCGATACTCTTGCAGCGGATCACCGTGTCATCTACACAAATTTTCGGCCGGAAGTTCTGGGCTCGGCTTCCTCGTCCGATGCGACGGCACTGGCGCGAAACACGAGAAACGATCCTTGGGACGGGCGAACCTCGCGCGAAGAAGCGTTCATCGCAAAGCTGAAGGCGGCGTCGCCTGCATCGGAAGTGAAGGATCTGGATCCGATACTCGACAAGTTGCGTGGCACGAAAAGTCCGGCAGAGATCGCGATTCTGAGGGAAGCAACCCGTATCACGGGATTGGCAATCATAGAGGCAATGCGCGATTGCCGGCCGGGAATGTTCGAGTATGAGCTACAGGCGGACGCGGAATTCGTATTCAAGAAAGCTGGATCGTATGGAGCCGCATATTTCGCTTTGATCGGAACCGGCAAGAACACGTTCTACACGCACTATCACAAGAACACGGCCCAGATTCAAGATGGCGATCTGGTGCAATTCGACTATGCACCGGACTACAAGAACTACGTCTCCGATGTAACTCGCGTCTTTCCGGCGAATGGAAAGTTCACTCCCCGTCAGCGCGAATACTACCAGGTTTACCTTCTGCTGTACCGGGCGCTGATGACCTCCATCAAGGTTCACGCAACGGCACAGGACATCATCAAAGATGCGGTTGTGAAGATGGATGCGATTCTTGCGTCTTACAAATTTTCAGACGCTAATATCAAGGCAGCGGCCGTGAAGTTTGTCGAGAATTACCGTACTAGTAAAGCGAGAGGGTTAGGTCACACGGTAGGCATGGAGGTTCACGACGTGCCAAATCCAACATCCACGTTGGAGCCCGGACAAGTCTTCACCATTGAGCCAGAGATGCAAATTCCTGAGGAGCATGTCGGGATTCGATTGGAAGACATGCTTCTGATTACGGAGACGGGCTATGAAAATCTTTCCGCATTCGTGCCGATTGAGATCGCTGACATTGAAAAGACTATGGCTGAGCCAGGCTTAAGCGACCCGCGCGCCCGCAAGCGTTAATAGAGAGCTCAGAGCACGCGTAACGCGATCTCTGACGCTAAGTACGAATGCTTACGCCCTTGTGCCTATTGGACTGAAACGTCGCCGTAGAACTTCCAAGTGGTTGTGTAATCCCGCTTAAGTTTTTGATTGGTGAGATCCGCGCGGATCATTTCAATCGGAATACGATTCTCACGCAGCACGGCGTCGTTATACTGTCGATCCGTCATCTTCCCCGTGCCGACCAGTTCTTTGCGCAACGCGAACAACTGCATGCCACCCAGCAGATAAGCGGCTTGATAAAGGGGCCCATAACCGCCGCCGAAGGACCTGCGTACTTCTCCAATCGCGTTTTCGCGTTCGTGTCCGACGCGATCAACCAGGAAAGCAACGCATTCGGCCGGCGTCATTTTGCCGAGATGGAAATTCAACGAGAAAATGATGCGAGCGCAACGATGCATTCTCCAGAAGAGAGCGCCTACGCGATCTTCCGGGGTTTTTTGAAACTTCATGTCGTACAACACCAGCTCCCAATAGAGCGCCCAACCTTCGGT
>CAXSIG010000407.1:0-5690 GCA_964237255.1 uncultured Bryobacteraceae bacterium | reverse complement strand
ACTGGTTGCGCCGGGTCAAATCCAAGCTCTCGCGCAAACGCTCATCAAGCTAACCGCTCCCGGCGTTCCCGACTTATATCAAGGTACGGAGATCTGGGATCTAAGCTTAGTGGATCCGGACAATCGTCGTCCCGTAGAGTACACGTTACGCCGCAAGCTGTTGGAAGAAATCCGTATGCTTACGCCGGAGCAGATTCTCGCTCGGTCGGAAGAAGGTCTTCCAAAATTGTGGCTCACGTGGAAGGCACTAGCGATCCACGACCAACTCGGTCCATACCAAGCTCTAGAAGTGACAGGCAACCACGCGATCGCTTTCGCGCGTGGCGCGTTTGTTACCGTAGTCCCGCGGCTCGCCCTCTCGCGAGGCGACGATTGGGGCTTCGTACAGCTTCCCGAAGGCAATTGGCACAATGAGCTTACCGGCGACCCCGTCCGCGACGGTAACTTGAACGAGCTCTTCCGCCGCTTTCCGGTTGCGCTACTTTCTAACAGGTCAGAGCGAAGCGCTCAATTATGAGTTGCATCACATCGTCGCCGGGCGAATCGTAAAGCTTCTGGTTGAAGATCTCGACCTCGATCGGTCCGTCATACCCGGTCGCATCCACGGCTTCGCGAATCTTGCGAATTTCGATAACGCCATCGCCCATCATGACGCGGCCTTTCAGGTGATCGGGAGGCGGAGCGATCCAGTCACTGACATGAAAGCCGAGAATCCGGCCGCGGGCCCGCTCGATCTCGCTGTAGAGATTCGGGTCCCACCAGACGTGATACACATCGATGACGACACCGACGTCGAGCTTCTCCGCCATGGTGTTCGCCAGCGCAAGACTTGAGATGACGGAACGGTCCGCGCAAAACATGGGATGAAGCGGTTCGATTCCTAACTTGATACCGCGCTCGCGAGCGTACGGAGCGACTGCCGCGATCCCGTCTTCCACCATTTGCCGTGCTCCCGCCACATCGCGATCCGGCGGTGGACCACATACCAGCACCAGGACTTCGCTGCCCAATGCGACGGCCTCATCGACCGCGCGGCGGTTGTCCTCGATACGCTGCTCGCGCTCAGCGGCAGTGGCGGCGGGGAACATGCCGCCGCGACAAAGGCTGGAAAGCTTCAGTCCTTCGCCACGCACGATTTTTACGGCTTCATCCAAGCCGCACAGAGCGATTTTCTGCCGCCATAGGCTGATCCATTCGACACGGTGGCGCTTACATGCTTCGGCTGCTTCGCGCACGCCCCACTGGTCAAGCGTCATCTGGTTCAGGCTAAGCCTGCTGAGTGAGACTGACATTAGAGCGTGAGCGCCGGGACATCCACCCAGCAGCGCTTCTCCCAGCTCTGTAACCCAAGTTCAGCTAACTGTACGCCGCGAGCGCCTTCCAGGAAATCGTGCGGAAACGGCGCGTCTTCCACTACGTGGCGGAGGAACATTTCCCATTGGACTTTGAAGCCGTTGTCAAACTCGCCGTTATCGGGGACAGTCTCCCACTGATCGCGGAAGTCGTAAGGATTTGGAATGTCGGGGTTCCAGACAGCTTTCGGGGTATTAGCGCGATGCTGTACTTTGCAGTCGCGCAGTCCGGCTACGGCTGTGCCATGCGTGCCATCGATCTGGAACACGACAAGCTCTTCGCGATTTACCCGGACCGTCCAGGACGAATTGATTTGCGCGATCACGTCGTTTTCCAGAAGGAAGGTCCCGTAAGCAGCGTCGTCCGCAGTGCAGTGGTAACGCTTGCCCTCCTCATCGACGCGCTCCGGGATGTGTGTCGCGCCGAGTGCCGAAAGACTTTTCACGCGACCTACGGTTCCGCTCAGAACGTATTCCCAGTGGCAGAACATATCCAGGATGATGCCGCCGCCGTCCTCTTTCCGGTAGTTCCATGAGGGCCGTTGCGCAGGCTGCCAATCGCCTTCAAAGACCCAATAGCCGAACTCGCCACGGACGGAGAGAATGCGTCCGAAAAAGCCGCCATCGATCAGGCGCTTCAGCTTTCGAATGCCGGGAAGGAACAGCTTGTCCTGCACGATGCCGTTCTTCAGGCCCGAATCGCGCGCCAGCTTCGCGAGCCGCAAGGCGGTCGCCACATCGGGTGCGAGCGGCTTTTCACTATAGACATGCTTCCCGGCGGCTAATGCCGCTTCGATTCCATCGGCGTGGAACTGCGTCATTTGCGAATCGAAATAGATCTGGTAATCGGGGCTGGCGAGGCATTGTTTGAGATCTGTGGACACGCGCGCGATGCCGCATCGTTGAGCGAGCGCTTCCAGCTTCTGCTGGTTACGCCCCACCAAGATCGGTTCCGGCCAAAGCATGTCGCCATTTTTCAGCGGCATACCGCCTTGTTGCCGTATTGCCGCGATCGACCGGATAAGGTGCTGGTTGGTGCCCATGCGTCCGGTGACGCCGTTCATGATGATGCCGATTGTCTGTTTGGCCAAACGGCCATTCTACTCGACGTGGAGCGCGGCCAAATACTCATCGAGCGTGGCGTCGAGCCTGTGGGATAGAAGAGCATTGAATCGATCGTCTCCCGCGCCGGCCTGATCCTCCTGCAGGCTGAGTATGTATTCCAGTCTGTCTTCGGGACGCACCGCTACGGGCGGGTAACCGCCGCGGAGGAGAACCAGGTTCATCAGGAGCCGCGCGGTGCGACCGTTTCCATCGTTGAAAGGGTGGATCGCAACCAAGCGCCGGTGGGCTGTAAAGGCCGTCTCGGGCAAGAGCGGAGCTTCGGTAAACCACGCAAAGAAGTCCGTCATCAGAGGCGGAACGTCGCTTGGTGACGGGAATACATGGCGGCCGTTTTCGGTACGGACGTAACGAGGTAAGTCCGCATAGCGGCCCGCGATCTCTGGGGCGGACCGCATCACCACCAGCCTGTGCAGGCTACGCACATCACTCTCTGTGATCGATGTCTCCCGGCGGGCCAGTTCACGCACGTAACGGATAGCATCGTAGTGATCCAAAGCTTCCAGGTGATCCCGTAGGGGCTTGCCTCCAATCGTGATGCCCTGTTCGATGACGAGCGTTGTTTCTGCCGCGCTTAGCGTGTTTCCTTCAATCGCATTGGAAGTGTAGGTGAGCTCAAGATCGTAATAATGCTCCAGCCGTTGAAGTGCATTCGGGGGAATCGGCCGGAGCTTGTCGAGACGCTGTTTCTTAGCGGTTATGGACGTCAGGATATGGTCCACTGCTTGCCCCAGGAACCATGAAAAACAAACTCGTCCAAGCGCTTGCGGGCGCGTGGGCGCTTCTCCCGATCGTTCAACGATGGATCGGCCGTGCCCTGGTCGCCGTAGTATCCGATGGCAATCATGGCGACGGGATCGTGATTTTCGGGAACGCCCAGATCCTTCCGCGCTTTTTCGACGTCGAAGCCGCCCATCTGATGCACGATCAGGCCTTCGGCGGTTGCTTGCGCCAGCAGGTTTCCTACCGCCATCCCGGTATCGTGAAAACCGTAGCGGTTTGAGTTTGTGCTTCCCGCCGCCACTATTCGAGCGACCGAGAGCGCGAGGATGGGCGCTGTTTTTGCCCACGCGTTGCCGGTGTGCAGGCATGCCGCGAAACGGTCGAACGATTCCGGTTCGGCTTTGCTGGCCACCACGAAGCTCCAGGGTTGTTCATTGCCGCTCGATGCCGCCCATCGCGCCGCCTCGAAGATTCGCTCCAGTTTCTCTGGTTCGATAGCGCGCTCGGAGAAGATTACCGGACTCCATCGTTCGGCAAGTTCCGTCAAGATCGGGTGGTTTGTAGGCGCTGGGTTCTTCATCCTTCTATTGTGCAATTCGGCGGATAGAAAGTTTCAATTGGACGACGGCGCTAATGCCTCCCTACACTACTTCCATGGCCCCTAATGTGTTAGAGTCACTCCAACCTATGGGAACTCAGGTCGCTCTACTTCATCGAATTAGCAGCATTGTGAGTACCGGCGTCGAACTGGACGCCATGTTGAAGGAATTGGTCAGTCTGGCAATGCAGGTGAGCGATTCCGATGCCTGCCTTGTGTATCTGGTGGACTATGCCACGAATGAGATGGTGCTGCGCGCTTCGCAGTTGCCGCATCAATCGGAGATCGGCAATCTGCGCCTCAAGATGGGCGAGGGCATTACCGGCTGGGTGGCGGTTCATCAATCTGTAGTCGCGTTGGCGAAGGATGCTGCTAGCGACACGCGCTTCAAGAGCTTTACGAATCTTACTGAAGATACCTACCAGGCATTTCTTTCCGTGCCGTTACTGAGTAGCGGCGAGTTGATCGGCGTCATCAACGTTCATCATCGCGAGCCGCACAAGCACACATCGGACGAAGTCGCCTTGGTCGCGTTTATTGGCGAGCAGATGGGTGGCGCGATCGCAAAGAGCCGTCTCGCCGAACAGTCACAGGCTGCCAACAAGCGGATGGAAGCGTTGGCGCAAGTTGCGCAGACAATCTCCAGCGAAAATTATCTCGACCGCATTCTTCAGGCTTTCTCGGAAATGGTTGCCGAAACGCTCGATTGCGCCGTTTGCTCCATCATGTTGGTGGATGACGAGCGCCGAGAACTAGTGGTAAGCGCCGCGCGCTGCTCCTCCCCGGATTATCTCCATAAGATGCCGATTAAGATCGAGGATTCCCTGATCGGTCGCGTGGTCCGCGAAGGACGGCATTTGGTGGTTCCGAACGTTCTGGAGGAGAAGCAGTTCCGATATCCGGAACTCGCTCGGAAAACCGGCTTGGTGTCACTCCTTTCCGTCCCGCTCCATTCGCGCGAAAAGGTCATCGGGACCATCAATATTTATACTCGCGAACGCCGCGCTTTCCCAGAGGAGGAGATCGGCTTTGTCAAAGTGGTGGCGGGTCAGGCTGCGATTTCAATCGAGAATGCGCGGTTGATGTCGGAAACGCTGGAAATGAAGCGGACTCTCGAAACGCGCAAACTGGTCGAGCGCGCGAAGGGCATTCTGCAAGCCAAGCACAGTCTTACCGAAGAAGAAGCTTATCTCCGGCTTCGCAATGAAAGCCGCCGTCTGCGCCGTCCGATGCGTGATCTGGCGGAGGCCGTGATCCTAGCGGATGATATGAACAAGAAATCCGGCGACAAGCCTGTTCTTCGGCCTGAGCCGGAAGACGGCGACATCGTCCAGTAGCTGTTATTTAATCGCATACGCGACCACGGCATCGCCGAGTTTACTTCCATCGATCTTGCCGTGGCCGCCCGCACAAACAACAATGTAACGTTTGCCCTTCCACAGGTATGTGGCGGGTACGGAATGGGCGGAGATGGGGAGATCAGTTTCCCATAGTTTGCTTCCGCTAACTGCGGAATAAGCGCGAAACTTCGTTTCGAAGAGACCGCCTCCGAAAAAGACCAAGCCGTTTGTTGTTAAAGGCCCTCCCAGGCTTGGAGCGATCGAAGCTTCCCAGCGTAGTTTGCCAGTCGCTACATCGATCGCAGCCAGAGCTCCCCAGGGTCCTTCATTACATGGCATTCCATCTTTGCCTAGGAATGTTCGGCGCGACATTCCGAATGGGGCTCCGGCTTGGCGTCCATACTCCTGTCCCCAACGCTCGCCCGTATTGCGGCGCCCTTCGGTTTCGAAATCGGCGCGCGAGAAGAGCCGAACCGCTGTCGCTATGCGATTTGCCGCAACAAAAAGGAGACCGCGTTCCCGATCATATGCGCCACTACCCCAATTTGCGCCGCC
>CAXSIG010000406.1:0-5693 GCA_964237255.1 uncultured Bryobacteraceae bacterium | reverse complement strand
CATTGGCAATTCCGTGGTAACAGGTGCTCCCGACCATGTAAGAATCGTCAGGGCAGCCGGGCGCCATTTCCGGACGCCATGGTATGAACGCGCTGATCGTCTGACTGGCAATCAGAGAACCTACTGAATTGTCCGGATTCACGTTGTAAATGTTAAACGTCAAAGGAACGTTGTAGCCCGTTCCACCCGTCTGGTATGTAGATTGTTTTGCGAAGTTGCTCAAGACTAAAGACACTGTCGTGAGCGACCGATCCGTTCCGGCAAACGAAATCTGCCCGCCGAACTCCGCAATGGAATAAGCCTCGTAGCCGTAACTCGGTACATTCGGCGGGAGAACAGGCGCGAGGTTGGAGTAGATCACCGACTCGGCCCGTCCAGGGATTGCTGTAAAAACAAAACACCAGGCGCAGGCGAGCGCCGGGAGTGTAATCTTCCGCTTCGGGTAAGAAATCTTCATTGGTGTAGTAAAAATACTACCTTAGCGATAGGTAAAAATACTCGTTTCTTACAAATTTTAATGTGAACAAACTCACAATCGGATCAAAAGCTGTCTTTTGAGCACTCGCGTTAATACTCGAACTGGTTGGTTGATGTGCTCGTAACTATATGTATGCATTGCACCAACTGCGGTAAAGTTCTTGACTCGGAAGCAAAATTTTGCCCTGTTTGCGGGCATGCTGTCAATACGCCGATTGGCGGTACAGTTCCTCCTGTTAGCAGTCGGCTGGTTCGCCCTAGAAGCCAAAAGAAAATCGCGGGAGTCTGTGCGGCTTTCGCGAACTCTCTTGGAATTGACGTGACTTTGGTACGGCTTGTCTGGTTCGTTTTGATTTTCGGAGCAGGCACGGGGCTAATTGCCTATCTCGTGGCTTGGATCGTGATTCCTGCCGGAGACTAGATGTGCAACCTTTAGTGTCTCTCGCTCATCTTTCTTGTTATAGGAGCTATCATGAGCGAGCCGCTGCTTTCCCTTCCTTTACTTCCCATTAAGAATACTGTTCTCTTTCCTAATCTGCTGCTTCCGCTCTCAGTTGGACGGGCATTCTCAATCGCCGCGATCTCGACCGCGCTGAAGACCGAAGAAAAAGAATTGATTGTGGTCACCCAGATCGACCCAGCGGTCGAAAACCCTTCAAAAGACGACTTGTTCACAGTAGGCACGCGCGCTGTAATTAAACGGTCTGTACGCCAAGCTGAGGGGAAGTTTGAACTGATCGTGATGGGCACGGAACGGGTTGCAATCGTCGGCGTCCAAGACGGTGATTATTTATCTGCCGAGTTCCGACCTTTCCCGCTTGAAAACGATGAAGATCCGACCGAAACCGAAGCGCTCCACCGTGAACTGATCGACTTGGCTCGCAAGATTTTAGCGCACTCCAATATTGAAGTTCCGGGAGAACTTGCCAGGCTACTTTCACGTTCCGACGATCCGGTGCAACTGGCATATCTTCTTGCCTCAATTCTGAGTATGGATTCCACGCAGGAGCAAAACTTGCTGGAAGGCGAAACCTCGACCGCAACGCTCCGCTTCATGCACGCGCACCTCACGCATGAACTGCAAGTTTTGGAGTTACGAAGCAAAATTGCGAAAGACGCCCAGAGCGAAATCGGCAAGGAGCAGCGTGAGTACGTGCTTCGCCAGCAGTTGCGAGCCATCCAGCAGGAACTAGGCACGGCTAGCGGCCAGGAGAGTGAAATCGAACTGCTCAAAGATCGGCTCGCCAAGACGGATTTGCCGGAGGAAGTTGCGAAGGAGGCCAACCGCGAACTAGGTAAGCTGGAACGCTTGTCCCCCCAAGCGCCGGATTACCATGTGACGCGGACCTGGCTAGACATCCTTTTGGAGCTGCCATGGAAGAATGCCAGTCCCGATCTGTTAGACATTCCCGTCGCCCGACAAGTTTTAAATGAAGACCACTTCGGACTCGATGAGGTAAAGCAGCGCATTCTGGAGCACTTAGGCGTACTAAAGCTGAATAGCAGCGCGAAAGCTCCGATCCTTTGTTTCGTAGGACCTCCGGGAGTTGGAAAAACCAGCCTGGGGCAGTCAATAGCCCGCGCTTTAGGACGCAAGTTCGAGCGCTTCAGCTTGGGCGGCGTCCATGACGAAAGCGAACTGCGAGGCCACCGTCGGACATATATCGGCGCGATGCCGGGACGCCTGATCCAAGAGCTTCGCCGGGCCGGCGTCAACAATCCCGTTGTGATGCTGGATGAGGTAGACAAGCTTGGCCGCGACTTTCGTGGCGACCCGGCTGCGGCGCTCCTTGAGGTTCTGGATCCGGAACAGAACCGCACGTTTCGTGATAACTATCTCGATCTGCCGTTCGACATCAGTAAGGTCCTGTTCGTAACGACAGCAAACTCTCTCGATCCGATTCCGCAGCCTTTGCTGGACCGTATGGAAGTGGTGCGGCTGGCCGGGTATAGCGAAGAGGAAAAACTGGAAATCGCGAAGCGTTACCAAATACCGCGGCAGTTGAAAGAGGCGGGCCTTCCGGTTGAGTCGGTGACGATAGATCCCGAAGCGCTCCGTTTGGTAATCACGGGGTATACGCGGGAAGCGGGAGTTCGGCAGTTGGAGCGAGCAATCGGCAAGATTGCCCGCAAAATTGCGTTGCGTCATGCGGAAGAGAACACCGACTCGTTTACCATCACGCCGGATAACCTCGCCGACTTGCTGGGTCCTCAGAAGCTTTCTCCAGAAGAAGCCCGGCGTGACGTTGCGGCTGGCGTCGCGACTGGACTTGCCTGGACGGAAGCCGGAGGCGACGTTCTCTATATCGAGACCGTGCTACTGAAAGACGGCAAGGGTCTCTCACTTACCGGCCAGCTTGGGAACGTAATGCAGGAGTCGGCCAAGACGGGCCAGAGTTATATTTGGGCGCACGCCGATAGTCTTGGTATTGATCAAGCGATGTTTCGCCGCTACGGTGTCCACGTTCACGTACCGGCGGGCGGAATTCCGAAAGATGGACCATCCGCTGGAGTCACAATGGTAACTGCCTTGACCTCGCTGTACACAGGGCTGCCAGTCCGCTCCGACACGGCAATGACTGGCGAAGTAACACTCTCCGGGTTAGTACTGCCGGTTGGCGGGATTAAAGAAAAAGTATTGGCGGCCCGTAGGTTGGGAATTCGGCGGGTGATCCTCCCGAAAGCCAACCAGAAGGATCTGCGCGATCTTCCCGAGCCCGTTCGACTGGAAATGGAATTTATTTTTGCGGAAAAAGTGAGCGACGTGTTGCATGCTGCGATCCCGGGTATCGGGAAACGTCTCCGGATCGCGGCTTAGACCTAATCTAAGTATTCACCTTGCTGGCGAGCTCTTTGCTGGGCTTGAACGTGACTGCCTTGCGGGCTGCGATTTCGATGGCCTCGCCGGTTTTCGGGTTACGTCCGGTGCGTGCCTTCTTTTCCTTGGCCGCAAAACTACCGAATCCGCGAAGATCAACCTTCTCTCCTTTGGAAAGGGCTTCGCCCATCTGTTCGAGGACGGCGTCGAGCACAACCTCCAGGTCTTTCTTGGTATGGCCGGAAGCGTTCGCGACGGCGTCGATCAATTGAGTCTTGGTCACCGGATTAGTATATCGCGTGAAAAACGCCGTCCCTGGACTGTATCTCTACTGGTCCATGGAAGAGAGTACTAAGGCGCTCAGAGGTGAGGGCTTCCGCTTTGGGACCGTCGTAAGCGACTTGGCCGTCCTGAATCATGACGATCCGTTCAATTTCGGGAATAATATCAGGGAGCGAGTGCGTGACAAGCACTATGCTTTTCCCTGATTGGGCAACTTGTCGCATCGCGTTGTGGAGAGTTCGCGAGGCGTGAAGATCCAAACTGTTTGTCGGCTCGTCAAAGACTAGCGTTTGCGGATCGTGGACCAGCGCACGCGCGATTAGGAATCGCCGCGCTTCACCGGATGACATCTCAGCGACGTTGCGCTCCTGCAGATGGCTGATTTCTAAGAAGTCGATCATCGCGTCTGCTTTCGACTCCATCTCTGCCGTGACCAGATGATACGGCCACAGTCCGACGCTGGAAAAAAAGCCCGACAGCACCGTTTCTCTGCCCGTGTAATCGCGAGAACAGGCCAGCATCAAGTCATTCGTTACGATGCCGAGCTGGCTGCGAAGTTCAAAGATGTTCCAGCGTTCGCGGCCCAGAATGCGCACGGTAGAGCCTTGTAACGGGTAGCATTCCCGCGTGATTGTCTTGATGAACGATGACTTGCCCGACCCGTTTGGACCTAGAATCGCGACGTGCTCTCCTTGCGCGATTGTAAGGGCGAAATCCCTTAGGGCGACGGTATCCCGCCGCATGAGCGTGACATGCTCGAATTCGATGAGCGGAGTTGTCAGGAATTCATTCCGCTAGCGAGGTAGCCGCCGTCTACTGCGATGCAATGTCCCGTAATGAAACTGGCAGCGTCGGACGCCAACAGTACCGCGGCGCCGACTAGTTCCTCCGGTTTTCCCCAACGCTTCATCGGGGTGCGAAGCAGAAATTCACGGCCGCGGTCTGTGCCATCCAGTAAAGCGGCATTCAGGTCGGTCCGAAACACGCCGGGGGCGATCGCATTCACGTTGATGCCGACCCGCGCCCATTCCACGGCAAGGCTTTTGGTGAGTGACAGGACGGCCGCCTTTGACGCTGCATAGGCCGCAACTTCGAACAAAGCCAGGAAAGAACTTAGAGAAGCGATGTTGATGATGCGCGCACCGCGCTGACTCTTCAACATGGGCTCGTAGAAAGCCTGGCAGCAGCGGAGCATTCCGGTGAGATTGGTATCCATAATGTCCGCCCACTCCGCTTCGGCTAAATCTTTGGTTGGAGTCCGCTTCGTTTTTCCGGCGGCGTTGACCAGGATGTCCACCCGGCCAAACTCCTTCACAACCGCGTCGCGGAACGAGTCGATGGAGTCACGCTTCGCGATATCGAACGAATGCCGGATCGTTTTGCGACCGAGCGCTTCAATCTCAGAAGCGACTTGATCGATCTGGGCTTCACGGCGTCCCGATACAACGACGTCAGCCCCGGACTCCGCCATGCCGATTGCGATCGCGCGGCCCAAGCCGGAGGTGCCTCCCATGACGACCGCTAAGCGGCCGGAGAGGTCTGTATGGTTTTTGATGTTAGCCATTTGTTGAAATTTCCGTGAAAGAGCATGTCGACATCACGCTGGATTTCGTCGTTGGTGACGGTGCGCCCGTCCAGTTTGAGTGCCGTGTACGCTTCCTCAAGCACGTCCACCATCACACGGCGCGTGTGGGTCCACTTATAGATCACTTGTTCCAGGATGCGGGCGTCGGAGTGTTGGGGCACGAAACTGGTTCCGAGCAATTCGATGCGCTCCCGCGTGATCTCCGAAACGATCGAAGGGTTGTTCAGGAACCACCAGCATCCAAACGGGAGCAGGTTGCTGAATTTGCGGGCCGCCACGCAGAGACCATGTTGGTTCTCGCGAGCCAGCATGCTGACCAGGAATCGATTGTCAGGATTCTCCACACACATGCGCTCGACAGCGGCGGGATCGGACAATCCAAGAGAATCGCCCGCATCGCCGAGCGGCGGGTGCGGCTCGGGCTGCGGCTGCCAGCACTGACGGCTGGTCGATGCAGTCAGCGGTGATCGACGTCGTGATCTCGGTTGCTGCGAGCACGCCCGCCAACGGTGGAACGCATCGCCGCTGCGA
>CAXSIG010000405.1:0-5703 GCA_964237255.1 uncultured Bryobacteraceae bacterium | reverse complement strand
GTTCCGGCTTGGCGCCGCGCTTGGCATCGGTCCACTTCTCCGTGACCTTGATGGCCTGCGATTCCAGCTTATGGATCGCGCCGTGGATGGCGGTGAAAAGATCGTCATCCTGGCAATGTCCCACCAGCGCGTGATGATGAAAATTCACGTTGACCTCAACGCAATGGAGATGACGCTCCATCGAGATGCGCACATGCGCCTCGTTTTCGCTTGCCGCGTCACGGCCCTTGCCGTCGAGCAGCTTGCCAACCTTCTGAAACTGTTCTTCGAGTTTCTGGACCTGCGCCGGAGCGAGGTCGACGTGTCTGCCTGTGTAGGTGACTTTCATGAGATTGTTGATTCGCGCTGCTTATTCCCGAACGCGCCGTTGATGCGTCGAAGGGATTTTCATGTCCTCGCGATACTTGGCGACGGTGCGGCGGGTAACGTCGATGCCCTCGGCCTGGAGGAGCGACGTGATCTGTTCATCGGTGAGAGGGCGGCGTGGATTTTCATCTTCAATCATCTTCTTTACTTTGCGTTTGAGCAGCAAAAGCGGAAGATCGCCGCCGGATGGGCCTTGTACGGATTCGGAGAAGAAGTATCGAAGTTCGAAAACCCCCTGCGGGGTGTGGGCGTACTTGTTCGCGACAGCGCGGCTGACAGTGGAGGGATGAACGCCAACTTCTTCGGCTACTTCCTTGATCATCATCGGTTTCAGGAAGTCGAGGCCCTGCGCCAGGAACTCGGCTTGACGGCGCTTGATGGATTCGCACACGCGCTGAATGGTTTGCTTCCGCTGCTCGATGTTCTTCATGAGCATGATGGCGGACGTGTACCGTTCGCGCACGTAGTCGCGAACTTCCTTGGTGGCGCCGTTGTCGCGGTCCAGCATCTTGCGGTACTGCGCGTTCAGACGAAGCTGCGGCACCTCTTCATCGTTCATCTGGATGACGTAATCGTCGCCGTCTTTGATGAAGTAAACGTCGGGTTCCACCACGCGGGCGCCGGGACCGGAATAGCGAATACCGGACCTGGGATTCAGGTGCTTGATCATGCGCACCGCGATTTCGATATGTTCCGCCGGCCTGCCCATAACCTTCGCAAGTTCTTTGAGCTGGCGGGTTTCGAGTAAACGCAGGTGGTTCGTAACGATCAGCCACGCCACGCCACCTTTTCCGTTCCGGCTTTCAATCTGGAGCAGGAGGCACTCGCGCAAATCCCGTGCACCGACACCTGCCGGTTCTAGCGACTGAACCGCTCTTAGGGCCTGGTCCACATCGGCTCGCGTATGTTCACCGGCATGGGCGATTTCGTCGAGTGAAGCGATCAGATATCCGTCTTCGTCCAGATTGCCGATGATGGATTCCGCCGCATCGCGAATGTCGTCGGAGATTAAACTGACACTCAGTTGGGAACGAAGGTGATCGGGAAGGGTAACCGGCTGGGAGAGGAACGTCTCAAAAGAAGGCTTCTCGACAACTTCCGAAGCCGGCGACTTATATCCCGGGTCTAGGTAGTCTTCGAAGAACGAACCGTAATCGATTTCGTCGAATGGGTCAGCCGCGGCGGGCGCTTCAAGCGTGTCGGCCGGTGCGGCTTCAACGGCTACGTTCCCCGATTCGCCAATCAGGTCAGGAGACAACGCCCCCATTTCACCGGCTGCATCGGATCGATGGGAATCCACCATCGCGGATTCGAACGCGGTTTGCTCGGTGGTATCGAGAGCGCGCTCACCTTCCAGGATGGGCCGTAATTCTTCCGCTGTAATTTCCTCGCCGCTCTCCGCCGATTCTTCCAGGACCGGGTTGTTGACAATTTCCTGGTTGATCATCTCCTTCAACTCCATACGGTTGAGTTGAAGGACGGTGACCATCTGCACCAGGCCGGGCGTGAGGATTTGCTTCTGCGCGACTTTGAGTTGCAGACGCGGCGACAACATACTCATTCAGCCCCGATTATATCGTGGGGTCTTGCAGCGAACCGGACGAAGGAGGCATATAATCGCTAGCGGCATGAGAGCGTTCCTTCTTGTTTGGTTTACCGCGTTGTATGTGTGGGCAGCGGATTGGAAGCCCCTGTTTAACGGCAATAATCTAGACGGTTGGGAAACGATCGGCGATGGGCAGTGGACGGTCGCGCAGGACGGTACGTTAATCGGCCAGCGCGAGGGCGACCTTCGAAAACTGATGATACCGGGCGGGCAGTTCACGACAGCTTCGCAGTTCAATAATTGGTTGAACGCGCAATCGTGGCTTTACACAAAGCGCGGCGATTTCGATGAGTTCGATCTGCGTCTGGAATACTGGACCAAGATCCACGGCAACAGCGGCGTATCGATCCGCGATCAAACGCGCGCCGCGGCCGCTATCACGATACCGCCGGATTACAAGAAGACTCCATCGAAGACGGGCTACGAGATTCAAATCAACAATCGCTATCCGGACCCGCATCCTTCCGGGAGTATTTATGGCTTCCAAGATGCGCCTAAAGAAGCGCAACGTGACGACGATTGGAACACCATGGAAATCTCCTCGCGACGAGACAAGATTACCGTGAAGTTGAACGGCAAGGTGGTGGCGGAACACGCGGGTGACCCGCAGCGCCCGAAGACAGGGCCGATCGGTTTACAGCTTCACGATCAGTTCTCTATTGTTATGTTCCGGCACATTGAGATTCGCGAGCTGGCATCGAAGTTACAATAAGGCTCCGTGCCCGAAGAACAGAAAGCTCTCCCTCTCGGATTTCGGGAGGTGCTTGCCGTTCCGGGAATGCTGCGGCTAGGGATTGCGCAGTTCGTTAGCGTATTGGGCGACTTCCTGGCGCTGTTCGCTATCTTGAGCGTTGCGTCATTCCGGATGCATGCGAATCCCGAGCAACTGACGCTCATCTCGCTTTTTTATATGTTGCCGATGGGTATCATCGGACCGATCTCCGGCGTTTTTGTCGATCGTTGGAATGTAAAGGTCACGATGATTGCGAGCGACCTGATCCGTTGTGTTTTGGCGTTCGCGCTCATCTTCGCCAGCAGTCTTTGGGCGCTCTACGCGATTCTGTTCGGAATCAGTTTCGTTTCGACATTCTTTAGCCCTGCGCAATCCGTGACAGTGCGAACCATCGTTCCGAAGGAAGGATTGCTGAATGCCAATGCATTACTCATGCAGGCGTTGTTTGTCACTCGGATCTTAAGCCCGTTGTTGGCCGGATTTGCTGTGGGAGTCTTGGGGCCTAACTCTTGTTTCATTTATGACTCGCTTAGTTTTCTGGTTTCCGCGATCATGCTGTCCGGCATTGCCGTGAATCGCGTGGTGGCGTCCACCACAACGGGCGTGAAGACCGTTCTCAGCGATTTAATCGTAGGACTCAAGTACCTGTTTTTGTCGCCGGTCCTTGGTTTTGTGATTATCGCGATGGGCGCTGGTTTCTTTGTTCTGGCGTGCTTTGGGCCGCTCATCGCCATTTACGTGCGCGACTGGCTGCACGAGGGTCCGAAGGCGTTCGGATTGTTGAATGCACTAATCGGCATTGGCATGATGCTCGGAACCATCTCTTTACGAAAGTTCGGGATGAAACTGGCGAGCGAGAAAATGGTTCTAATTGGATTGCTGCTGCTCGGCGGGTCTGTCGCTGCGATGGCGGCGGTACAACTAATCTGGACCGCGGTGTTGGCAACGTTGTCGTTGGGACTTGGCGTGGCGTTTATCATCACGCCCGCGCAGTTCCTGATGCAAGGTAAGACGCCGCCCGAAATGCTGGGTCGCGTGAGCAGCAGCTTTATGAGCGTGATTGCAATCGCTCAAATGTTAGGGTTGGTGATCTCGGGCGGCGCGGCGGAAAAGATCGGCATTCTGGCGCTTTTCTATGTCTGCGCTGCCATGTTGGGACTACTCACTGGCATTGGCTACCTACGAATGCCGAAGACCTCCTCGGTTTAGCTATCTATAGCTTGGTTTAAACGCCTATTCTGGAAGAAAGGAGCGCACACAATGGCAAAACTCGATTGGTCACAATGCCCAGCCGTGGAAAGCGTCCCCGGCAGGGTAAGCGGCGCGTGGTTTTTAAGGACACACGGTTGCCGGTCAAAACGATTTTGGAAATCTTGAAGCAGGTTCGCCGATTGAGGAAATCATGGAGACGTACCGAGTGTCGCGAGAGCAGATCAACGCCGTTCTAGAATTCGTTGCCCGCAGCCTTCAAATGCCGCCTGTTGTCGTTGCTACGGCTACGCTGGCCGATGCGCATCCTGTTTAATCACGGCACGCCGGTAAGCATCGCAGCGGCACTCTCGAGCCATACGGTTATCGAAGCTATCGATCGCGCTGGGATACGATTTCGAATGGTGAGTTGTTAAAGGTTGCGGAAGCGTCTAGTTTTGAACTCCTGTTGACAACGGACAAGAACCTGCTGTTACCAAACCGATTGTGTTCTTACGCCTCGCAGCCGCGCGTTCAATGGTTCGGAGACATAGCGCGCCGTTACTGCGCCAAGCAAGCATGCCAATAGGGAGATGGCGATCACCCACAACCATTGCGGTGCTGCGAGTGTGCGAGCATAGAGCAGGGTCATCCACACGACAAGAAACTCGTGAGTCATGTAGACCTCGTAGCTTAGGCGACCCAACCATCGGATTGGGAGGGTCACGCGGCCGCCGTCGAAACCGCTTTCCACGGTGGCGATGATGACGAGACAGGTTCCTAGCGCAAGAATCGACGTATCGATTCCGGAACGCCCGATCGGGCGCATGACGGACCATGGAGGCCAGACTAGAATCAGCAGCATCGCCGCGCATCCTGCGATGCCGATCAATGCCAAGCCTAGATTGCCCAGTCGCGGAATGCGGTTGAGATAAAGAGCCGTCAAACATCCCATGGCGATGCAATCCATTCCGCCCAGGTAAGTCTTCTCCGCCCAGATTTCGTTAAATGCCCAGATTGTCCGTGCGAATGGTCCGAGAACTACGAACACCAGAAGCAAGGTTGTAAAGAGCGCAACATTGCTGGTTTTCCGGAAGGCTACGAGGCAGATTAACGGAAAGAATAGGTAGAACATCTCCTCCACCGATAGCGACCAAAGCACATCCCAATTAGGCGGAAGCCAACCATGCGCCGCTTCCAGCCAATTGAGATGGAAGGTAAACGCCGCGAGGACGGCGCGGGGCAGTGTGGTGCGGTGCGGGTCGATAACGAAGCCGCTGAAGTGAAGGACGTGCAGGAGGCTAAGCGCGGCCACTACCAGGATGAGCAAGGGCGCAATGCGGGCGAAGCGGATCCGATAGAAACGGAGCGCATCCATGTTGGCCAGGGTTCCGAATCGCCGTAGCGATGTGAGGGTGATAAGGAAACCGGAGATCGCAAAGAATACGGTGACGCCGTTGTTACCGTTCTGAAAAAGAAAGTGGAACAGCAGCGGGGGCATCGCTTTGCGAAACGTATGCCCCGCGCCGCTCATGCGGATGGAGGTGTGGAGCAGGACCACTGCGAGGATGGAGAATCCTCGCAGTACGTCGATCCCGCCTAATCGTTCAACGACAGGCCGTTCTATTTCTTGACTGTGATGTAGCAGCAGCTGTCCGTATTCGGGGAACTCGCGCCGCCGGTTTGAGCGAAGATCTTCAGGTCTCCGTCGGGGGCATTGGCGGGAATGGTCACGTTGAATTGGTACACTTGCGCGAAGCCGGGAGTGAGTGCGGCGAATCCGACCGATGCCGAGGTGCCGCCGATGTTG
>CAXSIG010000404.1:5416-5715 GCA_964237255.1 uncultured Bryobacteraceae bacterium | reverse complement strand
ACGCGGATCAAACCTGCGTTCGCCAGGCGATCTAAACCGGGTATCGATTCCGTCTCTGCTACCAGCACTTCTTTCGGCTCATAAGAAGTAGAGAACAGAACCTCCAATACGGATCGCACTGCGGAGGACGTTTCACCAACGGAAGCGATGCACACACTCACGAGAGGCGCGGGGTTTGGAATCGGGTAGACGATGCGGGTGAAGTTCGGAACAAGATCGCACGCTTCGACTCGCGCTTCGATCTTTCGGCGGCTGAGATGTTCCGCGATGGCGCGACGCGCGCAATCGACGCACCGGGC
>CAXSIG010000404.1:0-5406 GCA_964237255.1 uncultured Bryobacteraceae bacterium | reverse complement strand
GGAATCCGAAAAGGAGGCTCGGGCCGTGGAACGCCGCCAGTGGTAGAGGATCGCAGGGATGTGGCGGATGTGACTGGCTTCCGTTTCGTCCGCGACGCGCAGCGCGAGATCGTAATCCTGACTGCCTTCGAAGCCTATCCTCATGCGGCCCACGCGCTCGACGACGGATCTCCGAAACGCGGACAGGTGGTTCACGATATTCTGACCCAGCATCAGATCGTAATTCCAATCGGGCTGGAAGAACGGATTGAAACACAAACCAGCATCGTCAACCAAATCGCAATCCGTGTAGACGATATCGGCATCCGGGTGCGCGTTTAGTTCGACTGCGATTTCGTAGAGAGCATTCTCATGGAGGAGATCGTCATGGTCGAGCAAGCAGATCCATTCGCCTGTGGCGAGGGCAAGCGCCGTGTTGGTGGCTTCGCAAAGGTTTCCGTTCGCGGTTCTGACGGCCAGGCGGACACGGGCGTCCGCCGACGCAGCTTCGAGAATCTTCGATAACTCGGGATCAGAAGAATGGTCATCGGCAATGCAGAGCTCCCAATTGGCATACGCTTGGGCAAACACGGATTCCAGCATTTCTTTCAGATGAACCGGATTCGTGCGATATACCGGGACGGCAATTGAGATGAGGGGACGGAAGGCGAGGCTCGCGATGTGTTCCTGAATCGCGGTGCGGTCCAGGTCGTCCAGGGCATCGAACTTTCGCGCCCAGATCTCATGTTGACTCGACAGCAGGCGTCCTTCGTGCTGACCGTATACGACATAGTGGAGCAAGGGATTCAGGCCTGCTTCGCGGACATCCGCATGGGCGCGAAGGTAGCCGCTGCCGCTGAAATCCGGGCCGGGTTCGCGACCTTCGAGCCAACCGAATTCCAGATAGTGCTGTGCTGCGTCTACACCCGCAACGGCTATATCGGGATGGGCAGCAAGGTACCAGGCTTCATCGAAGAAGGGTGAAGCGCGGATTGTCTCAGCGGACATTCAGGCTTTGTGCGAAGGATAATTCGGTCCTAATTGCTCGAGAGTTCGATACGGCCATCGAACGGCGCCCGGTTCCAGATCGGCAACTTTGCGGGCCACTATGTGGGATTCCGACATCCCGGGGAAAAGTGGAAATTCCAGATACGGCCATTTTCGCAGAGAACGGTTGGTGAACATGCGAACGGGGTTCGACATGCCGGATTTCACGAGTTCGAAGCCGGTGTCCGGGCCGAATAAAATCTGGAGGGCAACGTCTGTCATCCTCCAGAAATCGTTCGGCATTTCGTGTATGGGAAAACTTTGTGGAACGGAATGCATGGTGAGGCCGCCCACTTTCAGAATCTTGTTGATTTCAGCGGCCACCAACCATGGGGCCGCTACATGCTCCAAGACCGCAAGCGAGTAGACGCCATCTACGCTGCCCGGTTCGATAGAGCGACTGAGAAAATGCGCGTCCGCGACGATATCCACGCCGGGAGCTTCATGAACGTCTACGCCGATGAACGTACATTCCGGAGCGAAACGCTCGGCGAGGAGTTTGGCGCCGGGACTTACAGCACGCGCTCCGATTTCTACGACGCGGCCTCTTTTGGCTTTCATCTCAGCGGAGAATTCCGCGAGGAGGTCGGGGGCTCCGGGCGCATCGGGTTCATGGAGGTGCGGGAACGCGGCTACATCGATCTCCCATTCCATGCTGCCCTCCTTTGTGGTTACGCCGATGAACACCGGGCGGAACGGCAGGCACGCGAGATAGCAGGTGTATCCGCACATTTCGTTAGGGAGACCGGGAAACAGAGCGGCGACATCCGCGCGGCTGAGGCGTTCCGTGATTTCGGCAATCGCATTCCCGCTGCGGATGTAAAGCCGGGTAATCGGTTCGGCAAGGCAATGCACCCAGCCTCTTACGTAGACACCTTCGATATCGCACCAGAGATGGTCGATAAAGTTATGGACGTCGGTCAAGGGCATGGCGCGTTGACGAACGGAACGACACGAGGCTTAGTTCGCAGACGGCTTTTCCACTTTGTCGATGACAAACACGTCGGCTTGCGCCTTTGTGGCTTCGAGCTTGAGGCCGAGTTGCTGTTGAAAGGCGGTGAAAAGATCGGGTGGAGCATCTGCGGCAGTGTTGGGGGGCGGGACCTTGACGCCGAAGTCGGCGAACTGGAATTGATCGGGAGTCCAGGTGAGAGTGAAATCGAAGCGGCCGGTGAGACCGCTTTGATCGAGCACGGGCTTGTCCAGCACGGCTCCTTGTAACAGGCTGGCGAGGTCAGCGATGGTGGCGTTGCTTGCGAAGAGAGAGCCTAAACCTCGGAAGCCGAGACTAGGGAGTCCGTTCGGATCGCCCTCATTCTTGGTCAGCTTCGGAGCGGTTTTGCCGGGAACGACCACGTAGACGGATTGCTCCCGTTTCTCTCGATGAAACGTGAGTTTGAAACGGTCAGCGAGGAGCTTGGCAAGCATCGATTTAATTTGCTTGTCATTGGGTTGGCCCGCGGTATCTGGCTTGGCAGTGATGTCGAATTTAGCTGAGGAGGCCCATTCGGGCGCGCCGGTGATTTGCCGTTGGTTTAAGCCATAAACGAATTTCAAAAGGTCGGCGAGCGTGTTGTTGATCGTGATGATGTTGCCATTTCGAATGGTCAGAACTTTCCCTTGCCGCTCCGGATCGCTCGGCTTTATAGTCGCGACTTCGAAAGATGGATCGGCACTGACAGCCATTTTTGCTACGGCCGCGGAAGCATCCGGGATGGCCCACGCGGTCTGGGTTGTGGCATGTTCCAGATTGAGAGGAATGGGATTCGGGCCTTGCGACCAAGTACCGGTCATGCTGTTGCCATCCGCGCTCAGCTTGCCTTCGTAATTGGCGCCAGCACCGGGGACGGCGATCTTGATGTTAGTCCCTTGACGGGTGACGCCGGCGGTGGGAATAGGCTGCGGAGTTTGATCGATGCTGTACATCACTGCTTTCAGCGTGTCAGCGTCGGTGGTGGTGATCTTGAAGATAATGCGGAGATCCTTGCCGCCGGCTTTCAAGGTGCCTTGCCATGCGCCGGTCAGTGTTTGCGCGAGCACCGCCGGGCAAGCCATGAGACCGATTGCAAGTAACAGAATATTTCTCATTTAGTAGACTCTGACGTATCGTACTGCTTTTCCGCGCACGATGTTCAAGAAAATCGGGTTGTTATCGTCTAACGTCAAGTCGAGTAATTGAGTGCTTCATACCGGAACGCCCGCCAAGCGTGCGATGGCAAGGGCATTTGATTCGTTCGTAACACCGGGTTTCAAATGGTAATCGAAATCGAGAGGCCCGCCGCCCTCGCTTGAACCTAGGTGCAGATTGATGCCGCGAAGAGTGGAGTCAGAGGGGATTTCGCAGAGAGATAGATCATGGGTGGAGAGCGCGCCGATTGCACCTCTATCCAGGAGCGTTCGGATTACCGCTTCGGCTGCGATGCGGCGGTCGCGCGAGTTGGTTCCGCTGAAAATCTCGTCTACCAGGAAGAGAACTTTGTTTCCGCTTCGAGCGCTTTCCAAGGTCTCTTGAAGGCGATTTACTTCGATGCGGAATTTCGATGCTCCGTTCAGTAGAGAATCGGTCAACGAAAGAGAAGCGTGGATTTCTAGCTGCGACAGCGTGAGCGATGAGGCTCGAACCGGCGCACCGGCAAACGCCAACACCGCATTGAGTCCTAGCGCGCGGAGAAGCGTGCTCTTGCCGGACATATTGGAACCGCTGATTACCGCGAATCGCACGGTGTCATCGAAAGCGATGGCATTCGGGACAGCGAATCCACGGTGAATGAGCGGATGTTCCATCGCCTGCGCTTTGAAGCAGGGCCCGGCGTTGGTGAGTTCCGGGTATGTGTTGTCCGGATTCTCGAAAGCGTAGCCGCCCAGCGAGTTCAGCGCTTCGAATTCGGCCCAGACTTTCAGCCATCGACGAAGATCCGTGGCGTGACGGCGACGCCATTCTTCGGCCGCCAGACTGAGCTGCGTTCCGGCCATGAATAGGAGTCCGGGAAGGTAGAACCATTCTTTCTGACGCTCATGCAGCGCGTGGAGAATCCGTCCGAGCGAAGCAATGCTGGTTGCGGCGCCTTGCGTCTCCGTCGAAAGAGTTTGTAGCTTTGCCGATTCGAACGGTTCACGTTCTAGAAAACGGAGACTTTCGGAAAGCAGTTGCGTTTCCGTCGCTACCGGAAAGAGCCACGTTTGCAGTTGGTTGATCCGATTGCGGAATCGGAGTCCAACGGCGGTATGGAAAACCATTAAAGGCGCGGTATAGAGTGCTATCGTGTTGCCTGCCAAGATACCTGTGGCACCCGCAAGCAGCAAGGCGGCTAGAACGGCCGTAGTACACGCTAAGCAGATCCGGAGAGATCGCGAGGAAAAGGTGAGCTCGGAATTCAACCACGCTTCGAAGGTGCCCCACTTCGATTGCAGAAAGTCGTAACGGCCGAGGGCTGCGACACGCTCGCGGAGATCGGTACGGGATTGCAGTTCACGCACGGCCTGTTGCCGAGCGAAGGACTCTTCGAGAGTTGCGAAACCGGTAAGGTAATCCGCCAAGCCGCGCTCGCCGACCCCGGTGCGGGCCGTACAAAGGAGCTGGAACAGGGAACCTTCGCCGAAAATGTTGAGGTCCGCGGCGTAGCGATGTGCCGCAGTGTTGAATGCCTCACCTGTCGCGCCGACGCCTGTCCACTTGCCTGTGACGCGCGCCACAGAGCGTTCGTAAAACCGGTGTAATCGCGAAGTGCGCAAACGATCGCGGCGGCTTCTGCGAAGCGTTCGTTCCGAAAAGACAGAGGCTATGAGGGGCGGGGAGAGCCAACTGACCGATACTTGTTTCCGCAATACCGCGAAGCCTGCCAGGAGGAACAGGGCAGTCGCTATAGCCAGGACAAGCGCCGCGGCATTGTGCTGCTGTTGCAACTTGGCGGCACCCGCTTCCAGAGCTTGAAGCTTGTTCTGGTAATGGAGGAGTACGCCGGTTATGAGACTTCCCAATACACCGAATAACGGCGGTCGAAGAGGGTGTTAATCGGCATCAGCGTGACATCTTTTGTTTGTCCCGTGGTGCGAAAGGTGAGCGGTTTGCCAGAGGGCTTGATCCAGGATGCGGGATCGGCGTTTGCGGCGCGGAAGGTTGGGATATCAATTCTGGGGATGGCCGGCCGATCCGGATTCGGCGGAGCATCCGGCCGACGGTACATCGGGGGCGCGTTCGGTCCGAAGATCGCTCGTTCGGTTAAGCCTTCGTTGCCCAGGTCTCCCGCGAGTACAAGGGGGCCATAGAGGAAAGACTGGAGTTTCGGATCGTCGGGCATGGCTTCGACGGAAAGGTGCATGGGCATTTCGAGATCGATGCGATCACCGGTTTTCCAGGTGCGGTCCAACGTGAGATAGCTG
>CAXSIG010000403.1:4494-5719 GCA_964237255.1 uncultured Bryobacteraceae bacterium | reverse complement strand
GATTGGTTTCCGAACGTTGGGGAGACCATCGATGAGTTCGCGGTGGTGCGCTCCATGTATTGCCACCAGACGAATCACTTCCCCGCGGTTCTGGAAGGCGCAACCGGCAAGCCCCTTCGTCAATTTGAGCACCCTTGTTTAGGAAGTTGGGTCTCTTATGCTTTGGGGACGGCCAACAAGGAACTGCCTACGTTCGTCAACATCGGGCGGCCTTCTTCTCCTGTGCAATTGACGGGTGGCTATCTTGGGTCCAGCTATTCCGCAACGCCGTTTCAAACCGGGGACGTGCCGATTCCGAATCTGCTGCCACCCAAGAGTTCGACCGGAGTGCAGCGCGACCGCGAGATGCATGCGCTGTTCGAATTGGACAAACAGTTTCGAGCGGACTACGCCACGGAGAGCGAGATTGCAGGGCGCGCCCGGGCATTTGAATTAGCCGGCAGCATGATGCTGAAGGCGCCCGGCATCGTGGACTTTAATAGCGAGCCGGAACATGTAAAAGATCTATACGGCATTGGCGTGAAAGAGACCGACGATTTCGGGCGGCAGCTTCTTCTGGCTCGACGGCTTGCGGAGAACGGCGTCCGCTACATTCAGATTTGCCACGCTGGTGGCGGTAACGGGGCTTGGGACTCGCACGACGATATGAAGAGCCATGCGCCGCTTTGCCGAGCCGTTGATAAGCCGATCTCCGGTTTGATTCGCGATCTGAAACAGCGCGGCATGCTGGACAGCACGCTGGTCGTCTTTACTAGCGAGTTCGGGCGCACGCCTTGGTCGCAGAACACCACCGGGCGCGACCACAACGCAATGGGCTTCAGCTCGCTGCTCGCGGGCGGCGGCGTGAAGGGCGGGGTGATTGAGGGCGCGACGGATGAGGTGGGGTATCGAGCCGTTGAGAAGCCGCACTACATCAGCGATCTTCAGTCAACCATTTTGCGGCAGGTGGGACTCGACTACAAGAAAATGGACTTCGTACTGAACGGCCGACCGTTTCATCTGGTGGAAGAAGGCCAGGGTCCAATTAACGCAATTCTTAAATCATAGCGAAACGAGTTGACTCAGCGCAGGCTCCAGTGCGCCGTGATTCCACGTAAAGGCTTCTTCCTTTGCCACTCGCGGTGCTACTTTCGCGCTTGCCAGAGCCGCGTCGCTCATTTCACCTAGGCCCATTCGAAGTATCGCGGCCGGCGCTTGCAAGAAGGCGGGCTTCTTTAGCGCTTTT
>CAXSIG010000403.1:0-4484 GCA_964237255.1 uncultured Bryobacteraceae bacterium | reverse complement strand
GGTTGAGGCGAGACTGCGTTCACGGCGCCAGACACTTCGCTTTCTACAGCGGCCCACTTAATCATTCGTACCGCATCGTTGACGTGGATCCAACTCATCCATTGCTTTCCAGAACCTAGTCGGCCACCCAGACCGAGACGGAATACCGGCAGCATGGACGCGAGCGCTCCCCCGTCCTTGCCGAGCACGATACCGAACCGGAGCTTTACGACACGAAGGCCGAGATCGATGGCGCGATCCGCTTCCCGCTCCCAATCATGGCAGACTTCGGCAAGAAAGCCTGTGCCATTCGAAGATTGCTCGTCCAGTTCTTCTTCTCCTCGCGGTCCGTAATAGCCGATAGCGCTTGCGCACACCAGAACTTTCGGGCGGTACTTCACACCCGCGATTGCATCGACCAAGCGTTTGGTACCGACTACGCGGGTGTCGCGAATCTTTTGCTTCGCTTCCGCAGTCCAGCGCTGCGAGACTGGTTCGCCGGCCAAGTGGATCACGGCGTCATAGCGCGTGAGAGTCTCTTCGGCGGGAGGGTCGCCGAGAAGGTCCCAATAGAATGCGCCTACTGCGTCACGAGTTTCGCGATTCGGTTCGCGGCTCCAGGCTGCCACATAGTGGCCGTCCGCTAACAGGGAATCAACGACACGGCTGCCGATGAACCCTCGTCCACCGGAGATTACGCACTTCATCATATTTTCTTGTGATCCTTGCCTGTCCGTTCCATTTCGGCGATCTCCTCGATATACGCGCCGATATCGGTCTTGCGTTTCATTCCGTCGTAACTGAGGTAACGCAAGCTACCGAAAATGGGACGTTCGCCCCAAGGCCGATCATGTAACCCGAAGCACCACAGAATGTTAGTGTACGTGTTGGGATCGCGGCCATCCAGGCAGTAACGGTCATGCAGATAGATCATCAGCTTAAGCGCGCCCTCATAAGTCTCAGACCATTCAATGATTTTCTTGCCCCAGTACATTCGATAGTAACCGTGGACTTTGCCGCGCAATAGCATTTCCTTCTGCGTGGCATTCCATAGTTGATCGTAGGTTTCGGCCCGTTCCATTTGCCGATCCGTGTACAAGGGATCGCGCTTGTCTTTGACGTGTTTCGCCATGGTCTTCTGGCACCAATCGGGAAGGACGCTCAGGCTTTGGACGTCGGGAGTGAAGCGCGCGAAGTTAAACGCTAACTCGCGCCGAACAATCAATTCCTCAAGATACTCGGTGGCGACGAGTTTGTGATGGTCGGCGAAGTCTTGTACCCGGAGCGCGATGTCCAAACTGGAAATCATACCGAAGTGCAGGTAGGGACTCATATGCGAAGTGACGTGACGGCTGGGCTCATTGCGGCCTTGGGCATAGACGCGGAGGTTGTGCTCAAGGAAACCATCCAGCAGGCGCTCGGCTTCGGACTGGCCGCCATGAAAGCTGAGCGACGGCTCCACCGTGTGATCGATCTGACAGGACGCGGTGAGTGCAGGTATGTTCTTGGCCGCAACGGCGACGTGCCATTCGGGATAGCCAGCTTTCCACTTGTGGTCGAGCTTTACTTCGTCGAAAGGAAGCAGGTATTCCGGAAGCATTCGGTGGATACGCGGCCGGATGGTGTACGCACCGTAGTTTCGTTTTTCGTGACGGCTCATCGGCACGATGCAACTGGCGTCGACAGCTTCACACTTCACTCCTATTTTTTCGGGAACGCTGGCGTTGTGGATGGGGGCGATGAAGACAGGGTAATCATCGGTAACGACCATCGCTGAGTGTTCGGCTAGACGGTAGAGTACGTCGTTAGGATCGCTCTTGGTGCGGCGGAGATAGAAGCAGTAACCGATGCCTCGGGCCTTCAGGCGTTTTTCGGTATCGGGGACGCCTTCAAGCATGAAGGTGTGGATGCGATCGTTCGCATACTGATAGGTGCAGCCGAGCCCTTCGTAAACCAGGAGCGGGAGCGCGAGACGGTTCGCCTGTTCCGCCGCGTACTCCAGGGCTTGGTTCATGCGGACGCGTCGATTCATCTGCGTCCAATACAAAACGTAGCGAGCGCCTTCGCGTTCGGGTGCATCGTTTAATTTGCGGACTCGGTCTTTCACCTTCCAATAGACTACTTGCGCCATCGCGTAGCTGTAGTTTGCGCTATGTAAACAAAGGGAGTAAAGCGCATTAATTCAATAAGGTTCCTCGCAAAATGGCGCTGGCAACAGAAAAATAGATAATCAGGCCAGTCACATCGACCAGCGTGGCGACAAAGGGAGCCGATGCGCTTGCCGGGTCTAATCCGACGCGGCGCAGAATAAAGGGCAACATAGAACCCGCGATACTGCCGAAGAGAACGACTCCGATCAGACTACACGCAATGGTGAGGGCGATCAGCAGGTAGTGCACGCCGTAGGTTCCCCGAATCGCTTGCCACACCAAGATGCGCGCCATTCCTATCACCGCCAGTACAAGCCCGAGCGCAGCGCCGACAAGAAGCTCGCGCTTGATCACGCGCCACCAATCCCGCAATCGCACTTCCCCGATAGCCATCGCTCGAATAATCAGCGTTGTGGCTTGAGAGCCGGAATTTCCCCCACTGCTGATAATGAGAGGCAAGAACAGCGCGAGTACCACTGCTTTCGCGATTTCATCTTCGAAATAGCCCATCGCAGTCGCGGTGAGCATCTCACCTAAGAAGAGCACAGCCAGCCAACCTGCGCGCTTCTTGACCATGTTCCAGAACGTGACCTCCAAGTAGGGGCCGTCCAAAGCTTCCATACCGCCCACCTTCTGAATGTCTTCGCTGGCCTCCTCTTCAACAATCGCCACGATGTCGTCCACGGTGACAATGCCCTTCATCAGCCGATTGCCATCAAGTACCGGGATAGCGAGAAGGCGATGCTGACTGAAAAGTTTTGCGACAGCCTCCTGATCCATTTCTTCCGTTGCAAACACGAACCGCTTGCGCATCAGATCGTGAACCGTTTTGGATCTGTCCGATGAAAAGAGATCTCGCAACGAGATCACGCCTTCCAAGTGTTGTTCCGGATCCAGCGCATAGGCGTAATAGATCGTTTCCACTTGGGAGGCTTGATAACGCAGGTAGGCCAGAGCTTCATCGGCGGTCATCTCCGGCCGGAGACGCGCGAATCGCGGACTCATTCGCCCTCCGGCTGCATCCTCCTTGTACGCAAGCAGCGCATTCACTTCACGGCGGGTTGGATCATCCAACAAACCGAGTAACGATTCCCGTTGTTCCGAAGGAACGTTCTGTAGAAGATCGGCCGCATCGTCCGGGGCAAGCAGCCGCAACCAAATGCGGCGCTCAGCGTGAGGCAAGGAGAAGAGTAGCTCGGCCTGTTCTCGAGCGCCGAGTTGAAGGAAAAGATCGTCCGTCTCGCCTCGGGGAAGTGCATTGAATGCCTTCAATCGGGCTTCAGGGGAGAGTTGTGGCCATCTATCGACCAAGCTTTCAGCAACATCTTGCAAGGCGGATGGCATACGCTCCATTGTCAACGAAGTGGGCAACAGACTTGATAAGAAACGTAGCGTTGACTGCGCGATCAGCAGTCAGAAAGCCAGATTCAAACCGTTCGCGGCAAGGGTGCTGGCTCTTGCGCGATCCAGATCGGCCGTGGCACGGCCTAGATCCGCAGCCGCGCGAATTTCTCCGGAGCGAGCGGTTGTGAGTTCGGTCTGGCGTTGCAGTACTAAGAACACAGACGATGTGCCGGCTTGGAATTGGCGCTGCTCGCTGGCATATTGTTCTTCGGCGAAACGACGTGCGGCTTCGGCGGAATTCAGGCGGGAGCGGGCGGTAGCTACCGACTGAACCGTGTTGCGAACGTCCGCTTCTATCGCGATTTCGACCTGCTGCTGAACCGCGGTCAAGCGGCGCTGTTCGGCTTCACTGATCGCAACGGCGGCTGCCGCGGTGCGGTTGCGAATCGGAATGGACATGGTTACGCCCACTTGGGCGGTCGGGAAGGCGCCGCTCACCAGGTTGCTAAGGGATTGGGAATAGCCACCCGGAAAAATCGCGGGTAACACGCTGGAGCCAAAACCAAGCTGCTGAAGAATGGGATTCGGTACTTGAACAACGGGGCGGCCGGAGAGACCTTGCGCGCTGAACGTCGCAACCGCGTTGATCTGCGGCCGGGCTTGTTCCGCATTAAGGCGGGTGGTGAGGCGATTTTGATCAATCGTGAGCGCAGACTCCGCTAGCTCGGGGCGATTCTGGAGAGCTTCTTTGACTGCCTGTGAGAGATCAGGGACGGCAGGCCGGAGGTTGACCGGCGTTGTCGGGACTAGCGCGTCGGCCCAACCTGGCTCGGTGCGCGAAGGGTACAGTAACGCTTTTAGCGCGTTTTCCGCGCGGGTGAGATTATCTTGTGCGGTGTAGACGTTTTGCTGGAACGTCGCGGCTTGCGTTTGTGTTTGGATCACATCGACCGGGGCCAGGATACCTTGCGCTACCTGGCGACGATTACTTTGCTCCTGCTGTTCAGCCAT
>CAXSIG010000402.1:1214-5723 GCA_964237255.1 uncultured Bryobacteraceae bacterium | reverse complement strand
ATTTTCTCGGGGGTGGGCGGATCGTTGAAGGGGACGATCTTGCGCAGGCCGGCGAGGAAGCAGGCTTCATAGGCCATTTCGGTGGCGCGATAGTGATCGGGATGGCGGGCTTCCCAGTAAGGGAGGATCACGACGCGAGGGCGCAATTCGCGGATGCGCGAGGCGATGGTGACGCGTCCGGCAAGGCCGTTTTCGAGGCGGGCGTCCGGCATGTAGAGATTTTCGCGGTGACGGACCAGCATGCGCCGGGCGGCGTCTTGCGACTCCGCGACGCGCTGTTCGGGCGTGCCTCGGGTGCCCATGTCACCTGCCGTGAGGTCAATGATTCCAGTGCGGTAACCGGCTTCGGCGGCGCGAATGAGTGTGCCGCCACAGGTTTGTTCCACGTCGTCCGGGTGGGCTGCGAGCGCGAGCAGATCTACCATGTCATCCGTCTTCTTTGTCCGGAGCTTGGTGTATAGCGGGATTGGGTCGTGACAAAGCTGATGAGTAGGATTCCGGCGATAAACCCGCCGATATGCGCCCACCACGCCGTGCCGCTCTCTGTGAGATGTGAGTACGCTACCGCGCCCACGCCGTTGAATACTTGCGTGATGAACCAATAGGGAAGAAAAAACAGCGCGGGAACTTCCACCCGGAATATAAACAAAAAGAAGACCAGCGTGTAAATGCGGGCGGCTGGAAACTTAATTAGATACGCGCCCATGATGCCGGCAATGGCGCCGCTTGCGCCGACTGTTGGTACGTGGGAACCGGCGTTGAAGAACGCTTGCGTTAGTCCCGCCGCAACGCCGCAGAGAAGATAGAACACCAGGAACTTCGCGCCGCCCATGAGTTCTTCCAGGCTTCTGCCAAACGCCCAGAGGAACAACATGTTTCCGACGATGTGCCACCATCCACCGTGGAGAAACTGCGAGGTGACGAGCGTGGTGAGCGTCAAGCGGTCCGGGACGATGCCGTAGTGGGCGATGAAGTAATTGCGACTGTACGGATCGAGCTGCATTTCGTGCAGGAAGACCATTGCGTTTAAGGCGATGAGCAGCAAGATTACGATGGGCGTGTGAAAGTGCGGCCGGTCATCCCGGATGGGGAACATGCGATGGTCCTAAATCATGCCGCGCCGGGAGAATTCCGGGAGTGAGCGGCGCTCGGCCCGGGCCATGAGCGCATGAGCATCTTGCGCGCTTCGGATGCCTCCGCGCGCGCCGATCGCCGTGCAATTTAGAGCTGCCATGGCGTTTGCGAAATCGAGGGCTTCGCCGATCTCCATTTCCTGCAAGACAGCATAACAAAACGCCCCATGGAACACGTCGCCGGCGCCGGTGGTATCTACGCAATTCACGACAAACGCCGGGGAGTAATGGAAGCGGCCTTCGACGAGCGCGAGTGAACCGTGGGCGCCCAGGGTCATGGCAGCGACGCGCATGCCGTACTCGCGTTGCAGAGCTTGGAGGGCGCGGTGCGGGTCTTCGATTTTGGACCAACGCGCGGGGAATTCCGAACTGGCTAGGAGGTAATCCACGTTCTGGAGAACGCCCTCGAAGCCGGGGTAGATGGTATCGACATCGACGGTGACGGGTATGCCGTTTGCCCGTGCGATGCGCGCGGCATGTTCGACTGCCGGGGTATCGTGGCCATCAATATGGAGCAGACGGGCGCGGCGAATTTGATCTTCGGGGATGTCGCCGGGCGTGAGCGAGAGGCAATCGGGGCGCTGCCAAAAGACGGTACGCTCACCGGTAGATTGATCAATTACGATGTAGGCCGACTGATTGGCGCAGCCGGGGCGAATGTGAACGTGTTCGAGATCGACGCCGCATCCCTGGAGGCTATCGAGTTGGACGCGGCCGCGTTCGTCGTCACCGACGGTGCCGATGTACTTCGCGCGCAGGCCGAGTTTCGCGCACGTGACCATGGCGCTTGCTACCTGACCGCCGGGGCTTAGGATCTCTTCATGAAACGGAACCTTGCCGCCGTACGCGGGGAAATGGGAAGCGATGATGAGGGTGTCGGTGGCGTTGAGACCAATGCCGATGACGTCGAAATCAGTCGGCAAAGAAACGGTTTACCGCCATTTCGAAATTAGGGAGGACGGGCGAGGTGAGGGTCTGGTCTGTCTCAAAATCCCGCATGAGTCCTTGACGCCGTACACGAACGAAGCGCATGTCAGGGTAAACCTGCCAAATATCCTCATCGGGGACTTGCGGTAGCCGTTCGGCTATAACCACAGCCACATCAGGTATGCGCGCTGTGCGGGGATCAAGAGTGAACATTGATTTGGCGAAAACCAGGCACTCAGTTTGTCGAGTTTCCCAAGCGAACAGCATTGCTGCGATACTATTTTTCACTCTTTCGTGTCTGTAACCGGCGCGTCCTACGATAATCAGTTCACCATCACTTAGTTCGTAGAAGCTGCCGTCGTCCCGATCCGGCAATGCCAGTAACGCATTCGGCGTGAGTTCGGCTAATGCGGTCGCCATAATTGAATTGTCACAGATTGCAGATTAGTCGTCGAAGAAAGAATCGATGGTTGCGGAGAAGCCGGTAAGGAGCACGGAGGTGAGAACGTCTCCTGAGTGGTAATCACGCAGAGTCTTATCGGTTAGCACACGGACCAAACGTTCATCCGGAAATATTTGCCAGATTTCCTGAACTCCCCCTGCGAGATATTCGCGTACCTTCCGCTGCACATCCACGGCGGTCTCAGAATCGGAGATGATTTCTATTGCCAGATCGGGCGCGATTGGGATGGCAACTTTCGTCTTCGGTATCAGGCTGATGCGGTTCTTAAGCACAATCGCCAGATCCGGCATGCGCGCGGTGTGGGGGCCTAAGGTGAAGAGCGACTCTACGAAAACCCGGCCGAGTCCGTGGCTGAGCTGCCAACCAATAAGCAGCGCGTTTAGCTGCCCTTTAATCCACTCATGCAGTGCTACGGCGCGTTCCACGATAATGAGTTCTCCATCGCTGAGTTCATAGAAGGTCGTGGGGTCCGGAGGAGTGAGTTCCAGCAGGGAGTTGGGCGTCAGTTCGGCAAGCACGGTCGCCATCATTTGATTGTCACAGATTTTAGCTCAACGGCGGGCAAAACGGGCAGACTCTGTGGAAATCGAGTGATATCAATCAGATACAAACAACGGCAATGCACCACAATTAGTAGTTGACAGTTCTGGAGCATACACCGTATATTGGCATTGCTGCCGATTTTGCGCGTCCTGCGCAAGCCCAGCGGAAAGGTACCTCCGTGGCTATCACTACTTCCCAAGAAACTGCTGAACTCATCCCCGGCATTCATGCCGAAACCCCTCACACCAGCATGCGCGTTCTTAAGCGCAACGGCTCGCTCGAACCGGTTACGGTCGACAAGATTATTCGCGCCGTCGAACGATCTTCCGTAGGACTGGCAAGCGTCGATCCGATGCGGATCGCGATCAAGACGATCGGCGGGCTGTACGACGGATCGTCCACGAAAGAGTTGGACGCGCTTTCGATTCAAACCGCGGCTTCGCTGATTGCCGAAGAGCCGGAGTATTCACGGCTGGCGGCACGGTTGTTGACGCGGACGATCGAGAAGGAAGTCCAGAACCAGAACATCTTTTCGTTTTCGCAGTCGATCGAAGCGGGTTGGCACGCAGGGTTGATTTCGGAAACGTGCGCGACTTTCGTTCGTTCGAATGCGCGGAAGCTGAACAGCGCCATCGACGACCTGTATTCGGACCGTTTCGAGTTTTTCGGTATGCGCACCGTGTATGACCGGTATCTGTTGAAGAATCCGACTACGCGCGCCGTGCTGGAAACGCCGCAGTATTTCTTTCTGCGCGTGGCTTGCGGTTTGTCGCAGGGCGCTTCCGAAGCGATCAGCTTTTACCAATTGCTGGCCGCTTTGGAGTATCTGCCGAGTTCGCCGACGCTGTTTAATTCCGGCACTACACATTCGCAGATGTCGTCGTGTTTCCTGCTGGATTCGCCGGCGGACCATCTGGAATCGATTTACGACCGCTATAAGGATGTCGCAATGTTGTCCAAGTTCTCGGGCGGAATCGGGCTGGCGTACCATCGCGTTCGTTCTCGGGGTTCGTTGATCAAAGCGACGAACGGCCATTCGAACGGCATTGTGCCTTGGCTGAAGACACTCGATTCCTCGGTATCGGCGGTGAACCAGGGCGGCAAGCGCAAGGGCGCCTGCTGTGTGTATCTGGAACCTTGGCATGCGGATGTCGAGGAATTCCTGGAATTGCGCGATAACACAGGCGACGAGGCGCGCCGCACTTACAACCTGAACTTGGCGCACTGGATTCCCGACTTATTCATGGAGCGCGTGGAAGCGGACGGGATGTGGTCGCTTTTCGATCCGGCCAGGGTACCTCACTTACCCGATCTATACGGGAAAGAGTTCAGCCGCGCTTATGTTGAAGCCGAAGAACAGAAATTGTTCGAGCGTCAGGTAAAAGCGCGCGATATGTACCTTCGCATGATGCGCACCCTGGCTGAGACTGGAAACGGTTGGAT
>CAXSIG010000402.1:0-1204 GCA_964237255.1 uncultured Bryobacteraceae bacterium | reverse complement strand
CGTTCAAGGACGCCTGCAAGATTAAGAACAACCAAACCGGGCTGCCGCAGAACGTGGTGCACCTTTCAAATCTGTGCACGGAGATTACGGAAGTTACCTCCCAAGACGAGACTGCCGTTTGCAACCTGGGTTCGGTGAATCTGGCGCGGCACGTTAACGGTGGGCAGTTCGATTTTGAAAAGCTGGCCGCTACTGTACGCCGCGCGGTGCCGTTTCTGGACCGCGTGATCGACATCAACTTTTATCCCACCTCGGCGGCGGGCGTTTCCAACCGGCGTTGGCGTCCGATCGGTCTGGGGATCATGGGGCTGCAAGACGTTTTCTTCCAGTTGAAGCTGGCGTTCGATTCCGAAGCGGCGCGTTCGCTTTCCACTCGGATTCAGGAAGAGATTTATTTCCATGCTTTGACGGCTTCCTGCGATTTGGCCGAGATGTTCGGGTCACACGAAACGTTCCAGGAAACCCGCGCAGCTAAGGGCGACCTTCAGTTCGATGCGTGGGGAGTGACGCCGGCCGCCGGTGAGCGTTGGAGTGCATTGCGCTCCCGTGTCCAACGGATCGGTCTGCGGAATTCGTTAATGATCGCGATTGCACCGACGGCGACCATCGCTTCGATCGCCGGATGTTATGAGTGCATCGAGCCGCAGATTTCGAATCTCTTCAAGCGGGAGACGCTTTCGGGAGATTTCATTCAGGTGAATCGGTATCTGGCGCAGGAATTGAAAGATCTGGGGCTATGGACTGAGGACATGCGCAACCGGCTGAAGATGGCGGAAGGGTCTGTGCAGTCCATGACAGAGATTCCCGCGGAGTTAAGGGACCTGTATCGCACGGTGTGGGAAGTGCCGATGCGTTCTTTGGTTGACATGGCCGCTGAGCGAGGGGCGTTTATCGATCAGAGCCAATCGCTGAATTTATTTCTGGAAAGTCCAAATATCGGGAAGTTGTCCTCTATGTATATGTATGCCTGGAAGAAGGGTTTGAAAACTACTTATTACCTGCGGTCGCGGCCCGCTTCGAAGATCGCAAAAACAACGGTTCCGCTTTCCAAGACGACCCCGGCGCAAGCTGTGGCTTGTTCGCTTGAAAATCCGGGATCTTGCGAGGCCTGCCAATGATTCTCGATCCTGGATTCGACTTAACACTAAGGCCGATGAAGTATCCGGTCTTCTTCGACAAATTTAAGACCGCTATCAAAAACACG
>CAXSIG010000401.1:3816-5741 GCA_964237255.1 uncultured Bryobacteraceae bacterium | reverse complement strand
CCTATGGGACGGGGTGCTGTAAAGCTACTGAAAAATCGCTTTTGCGATCATGCCGTGAACACCCTTCTTGCCGTCGACCAACTGAGTGATCTCGAAATCGGCGGCAATGCTCGAAAGCGAGTAAGCGTCTTCTTTCGATAAGCCCCGCGTGCTGGAAAGGAAGTCGATCATCTCATGCACGGCGACTTGTGTCGCGACCGTCAAATCTTCGTCCGTACCCATGACGATGTAGTGCGTCGGAGTTTCCGCCCGCGGCCAAGTTAGATGCATGTCCTTCCGCACAATAAAGCGGAACGTCCCGACCAGCGGGGTTTCCATCGCGGTGATGTCCACCTCGCCATCGCCCTGACCCGCGTGTCCGTCGCCAACTTGAAAGAGCGCACCCTTCACGTGCACGGGGATGAATAGCGTGGTGCCCGCCACTAAGTTGCGATTGTCCATATTCCCCGCGTGAATCCAGGGAGGCGCGGAATTGATCCGGCCGGCGGATGCCGGCGGCGCAACACCCATGCTTCCGAAGAACGGATGGAGCGGCACTTTGATATTCGGAGCAAAGATTCCGAGCATCTTCTCGCGGTCTAGGGGGATGAGTTTCGAATACCGATCTTTGAACTCCCCTTTGAGAAAACCGGTGTTCGGCCCAAAGCTATTGGTGGCCCAAGGCACGGGGAGCGTAATCTTTTCGATCCGGACCTCCAGCACATCGCCCGGTTCCGCGTCTTTGATGAAGATGGGTCCGGTGAGAATATGTCCGCCAGGACCGCGGTCCAACTTGGCTTGCGTAATCTCACGGAGCGCTTTGGGAATCTGGTCGGACGGAACATTGAGACGCTCCAGCGCAGCGATGCCCGAGGTTCCGACGGTTTCCACAGTCACCGAATCTCCCGACTTCACCGTAAGCACCGGCTTCGATTCCGACCAATAATGCCCAACGACGACGGTATCCGGCCCAGCGCCTAGTTTGTAGTCCGCTGCCCAAACGGAAAATGCCGATAACACGATGCAAAGGCTGAAACGTACGGTCAAGTGACTCTCCTTTACTTCTTGATTAGCTTGATCTCGAACAGCTTAGGCCACAACTTACCGGTAACGAACAACCGGTCATGCTCGCGATCGTAAGCAATTCCGTTCAGCACGTCGGCATTCCGGCTCTCTTCAGGGCTCAGCAACCCGGCAAGATCGATCCACCCGACAACGTTGCCAGTTTTCGGATCGATGCGTGCGATCCGATTCGTCTGCCAAACATTCGCGAAGATCTCGCCCTTCACCCATTCCAATTCGTTCAAGTTCTTAACAGGACGCCCTTCATCGGTCACCGGAATCACGCCGGTTTCGCGTAGAGTTTCAGGGTCGAGAATGCGAATCTCCGGGTCGCTCGCCTCCGCTTGGACCTCGCGGGATCCATCCATATAGATGTGCTTACCGTCGGTTGTAAAAGCCCAACCTTGGCCGCCGTATCGGAACTCGCCTGTCTTCGCGAACGTATTGAAATCGAAGACGAAACCGACTTCACTCTTGTAGGTAAGCTGATACAGCTTGTTGTGCCATTTGACAATGCCCTCGCCGAAGTAGGCATCGGGTAATTGATATTTCTCCAGAGTTTCGCCAGTCTCCACCTTCACCTTGCGAAGCGAAGATCGTCTTTCCAGGCCGGTGCTTTCGAAGAGAGCCCCATCGTGAAAAAACAGTCCTTCCGTGAACGCTGTTGGATCATGAGGATAAACATGGACTATTTGAAAGCCGTATTGCGGCGTCTCCGCTTTCGAGGCGGGCGCACACGCACAAGCGACTAGGGCGAGAGTCGCTGATAAGACTAACAGTGCTTGTCGGTTGCCGCTTCGCATACTCGCTCTCAGGACTTTACCATTTCACCGGCTAAGATCAATTTGAACCTCCGGCACACGTCCTTCAAATAAACAGGATCG
>CAXSIG010000401.1:0-3806 GCA_964237255.1 uncultured Bryobacteraceae bacterium | reverse complement strand
ACCATTCAATTCCACCGTCCCAGTGCCCTTGTACCCGATATCCGAAAGCGCGGCGTAGATTGCAGGCCAGTCGATATCGCCATCGCCCAGTTGCACCCAGTCCGCAACATTTTTCTTCGTTGCGGGATCCCGTCGAAACGTGAAGTCTTTGAAATGCAGCTTAACGATTCGCGACCCAAGAGTGCGAATCCAGTCTTGCGGATACCCATAAAGCACCACGTTTCCGACATCGAAATAAGCCTTCAACCAAGGGCTTTGAAAGCTGTCAACATACTTGGCGAACTCCAGTGGGCTTAGTAAAAATTTATTCCAGACTTCCTCCACACCAATGATGATTCGCAAACTCTCCGCTAAGGGAAGCAGCTTACGGATGCTCTCCTGGGAGCGAGTGTACGCGTCCCCGTAGGACGTCTTCGCATCCACCACGCCCGGCACGATCAGTACAGTGTTCGCACCCCAGAGATGCGCGTTTCGAATTGAGGTTCGCGCGCCATCGAGACTCTTGTTCACCACCTCGGGATCGGACGAAGAGAGCGGATATTTCCAGTGGTCCATATTCATTACGGAATGAATCTTGATCCCGGCTTTCTGGGCCGCTTTCCCCATTGCTTCCGCTTCCGCCTGGTTAGGCGTTGTAGGACACTCGATCGCTTCGAACCCTGCGTCGCGAGCCACTTGGAATCGATCGGCGACGGGAACGTCGGTTGGCAGCATATTGAACTCCACCGCCGCGGCAATTGGTAGTCGCGCTTTGCCGAAAAGCGGCGCCGCTCCCAGACCCACTGCGGATTTCAAGAGTGTTCTCCTATGCATGGGACTGTTGTACCTCAAAACGCTCCGCAGAAGCGCTCTAACTTCGGTATGCTGATTTCAAATGTCGAACCCACAGGAACTTGCCGACCGCCGGACCTTTGTGAAAGCTACCGTCAAGACCACTGCGGGGGCGATTGCAGCGGTAGGCTTCCCCGCCATCGTCAGGGCGCAAACCGTCACGAATGCGATTAAGGTTGGTCTGGTGGGCTGCGGTGGACGTGGCACCGGGGCCGCATCCCAAGCCCTCCATGCGGACGACTACGCGGAGCTGACGGCGGTCGCCGACGTTACTCAAGACCAAATCGATAAGAGCCTAAAAACGTTGAAGGCGATCTCGCGCGTCACGGATCGAGTGAAAGTGGATTCCGCGAAACACTATCTGGGCTTGGAGGCCTACCAGAAGGTCATCGATAGCGGCGTGGACGTGGTACTCCTCGCGACGCCTCCCGGGTTCCGGCCCATGCACTTGGCATCCTGCATCGCGGCTAATAAGAACGTCTTCTGCGAAAAGCCCGTGGCCACGGATGCTCCAGGGCTGCGATCGGTTCTCGATCTTTCGGAAAAAGCGAGAGCGAAGAATCTTTCCCTCGTCGCCGGATTTTGCTGGCGCTACAACGAGATGATCCAGGCGGCGTTTCAGCAGCTAGCTGACGGAGCAATCGGCAGGTTAGTGAATTACTACGCCACTTACTACACCAGCCCGGTAAAGCCTATGCCGCCCGAAAACACACGTCCCGCTGGCATGGGCGATACGGAATGGCAGATCCGGAACTGGTACAACTTCGTTTGGCTCTGCGGAGATAGTCTGGTGGAGCAAGCCGTTCATAGCGTCGACAAGGTTGCATGGGCGATGCATGACGAACCGCCGGTTAGTTGTGTGGGCGTCGGTGGCCGCGCCGTTCCCGCGGAAGGCGGCAACATCTATGATCATTTCGAAATCAACTATCTTTATCCGAACGGCGTTCGCGCCACGGTGGCTTCGCGTCAGATAGAAGGCTGTTACAACGAGAATGCCGATTACATGCTGGGAACGGATGGAACGCTGACCATCGGCCGTGGCCCGGCGCCTAAGATTGTGGGCAAGAACACCTGGACTTGGACCGGCCAAAAGTATGACATGTATCAGCGAGAACACGACGTGCTCTTCGCATCTCTGCGCAAAAACAAACCAGTGAACGATGGCAAGAGGATGGCGACCAGCACTCTGCTCGCGCTTATGGGAAGAATGGCGGCGTACACGGGGCAGGAAGTCACCTGGGACCAAGCGCTCAACTCGCAGGAAAGGCTTGTGCCCGAACGGATCGATATGAGTGCGAGCTTGCCGGTAGGACCTCGCGCACAGCCCGGCGTCACGAAACTGATCTAGAGCGCCATGATCGTTTCCACACTCCTGTTCCTGGCTCTTGCGCCACAGACGACGGACCGTGAGATGGAGGAAGTCAGAGGTATCCGAACGCGCATCTTAGAACACGCACAGGCCTCGGGAACGGCTAAGCCCTACGCGATTACGATTCCGAATACCACGGTGCATTACGAGATGACGCCAGTGCCCGCCGGTGACTTCAAGATGGGATCCGCTTCGGGAGCGAAGGATGAACAGCCGCCACACCAAGTACACGTCGACGCGTTTTGGATGCAGACGCATGAAGTCACCTGGGACGAGTACCGCCTGTTTATGTTCGCAAATCAGGCGGGAGAGATCGCGCACAAAGACGAACTGGTGGACGGCGTAAGCAGGCCGACGCGGCCGTATGTCGAGATGAGTTTCGGCATGGGAATTAACGGTTTTCCCGCCATCAGTATGACCCAGCACGCGGCCAACAAATATGCCGAGTGGCTTAGCGGCAAGACTGGCGAGTTTTACCGGCTCCCTACCGAAGCCGAATGGGAGTACGCCTGCACCGCCGCGTCAGGGGGCAGTCAGCCGACCCTTTCCGATTCGGCGTGGTTCGCTTCGAACAGCGAGGGCATGTATGCGAAGGTAGCGACAAAGAAGCCGAATGCCTGGGGCCTTTACGACATGCTGGGCAATGTTATGGAATGGACCCTGGACGCGTACGCTCCTTACGGCAACAAGTCTGAATCGAATCCTTGGATTGTTGGTAAGCAACCGTATCCGCATGCGGTTCGTGGTGGATCCTGGAACGATCCTTCCGACAAGGTATCTTGCACCGCGCGCGTCCCCTCCGACACTTCCTGGAAGCAGCAAGATCCGCAACTCCCGAAAAGCATCTGGTACCTGACGGATGCGCAATGGCTGGGTTTCCGTCTGGTGCGGCCTGCAAAAGTTCCGTCGGTTCAGGACATGTATCGCGCGTGGAACAACGGGGTTGAGCACGACGAGCAGTAAGCTGTCTTTACTCGCAGCGCTCGCGTCACTCTGTGCAAACGGGGCGGACGCTCCGCAACTTCGGCCTTTCGAAGCGGTCGAGGCGCACATGGGTACGTTGTTCCGGATTAAACTCTTCGCGCAGAATGAGGAGCAAGCGAATCGGGGCTTTCACGCCGCTTTCGAGAGAATCGCGGAATTGGATGCTGCTTTATCGGACTATCTTCCCAGCAGTGAGTTGAATCGCGTTACGCAGGGTCCGGTTCGTCAACCCGTGAGAGTAAGTCACGATTTATTCCGGGTATTATCCACATCCCAGGAGATGGCCGAGAAAACCGACGGGGCCTTTGATGTGACTCTCGGACCGCTTACGCACTTGTGGAGGGTCGCCCGAAATAGAGGAGTTCCACCCGAACCACAGGCGCTCGAGGGAGCCCGCTCTCGATGCGGCTTTCGCAAGCTTCACCTGGACACGATCGCTGAAACAGCTACCTTCGACGTTGAAAGTATGCAACTCGATGCGGGCGGCATCGCGAAAGGCTACGCTGCGGACGAAGCACTTGCCCGCCTGCGATCCATGGGTTTTTCTCAGGCATTAGTCGCCGCAAGTGGAGACTTGGCGTTTGGTGATCCGCCACCGGGGGAGCGCGGTTGGCAAATCGGT
>CAXSIG010000400.1:3033-5754 GCA_964237255.1 uncultured Bryobacteraceae bacterium | reverse complement strand
AGAACGCTTCGACTCTGATTCAAGCGGTGCTGCGAGCGAAGCCCGCGGCGGCGAAGGGCAAGTACGTAAAGAGCGCTACCATGTGCTCTACCATGAGCCCCGGCATCTCGCTCGAAGTCGTGGAGGCCAAGTAAATGAAAAAGAAATCAGACAAGCAGAAAGATCTCGAAAAGCTGAAGGAAGAGTTCGCGAAAGCGGAAAACCTGTTCGTTACCGGCTACGAGAAAATTACTGTTGCGCAGGATAACGAGTTGCGCAAAGCGGTTCGCGACACTGGTTCGAAGTACCAGGTGGTGAAGAATAATTTGGCGGAGTTGGCCAGCGAAGGAACGGCGGCGGAGCAGGTACTTAAAGGCTTGCGCGGCATGACTTCCGTTGCTTACACCTTTGACGATCCGGTGGCATTGGCGAAGGCTCTGACCACGTACGCGAAAACCAACCCGGTATTCACGTTCAAAGCCGGCATTGTGCAGGGCCGCGTGATCGACGTGAAAGCGATCAACGATCTTGCCAACCTGCCCTCGAAAGAAGAGATTTATGCGAAATTGATGTTCCTGCTCAACGCTCCTGCGCAACGGTTGGCAGGCACCATCAATGCGGTGGGCCGCAGCTTGGCTATCGTTGTGGACCAAGCGGTCAAAGAAAACAAGTTTCAGCAATAACGAATTTTAGAAGGACATAGGAATCAAGGAAATGGCGGATACAAAAGCAATTCTCGAACAGATCAAGACCCTCACCCTGCTGGAAGCGGCGCAGTTGGTGAAGGAAATGGAAGAGGCCTTTGGCGTTTCGGCGGCAGCTGCGGCTCCGGCTGCGGCGGCTGGTGGCGGCGTGGCAGCAGCAGCCGCTCCGGCGGCTGAAGAGAAGACCGAGTTCACGGTGATCCTCTCCGCGGCAGGCGCTAATAAGATCAACGTCATCAAGGCGGTCCGCGAAGTGACCAGCCTAGGTCTCAAGGAAGCCAAAGATCTGGTCGACGGCGCTCCAAAGACTGTGAAAGAAGGCGTAAGCAAGGAAGAGGCGGAGACTATCAAGAAGAAGTTCGTCGACGCCGGCGCCACGGTCGAAGTCAAGTAGTTTTGTTTTCCTGCCTGAAGCCGACCTGTTTTGCGTAGATGGGTCGGCTTTTTCAACTGTCGTTTTGGCGGCTGTCCATATGGGCGGTAGCCGGTGCGGCTTTATTTACCATTGTCCTCATTCGAGTGGCGTGGTGCGCGGAAGACGCGTTTATCAGCTTTCGTGTTGTCGATAACTTCCTGCAAGGTCACGGTTTAACCTGGAACGCGGGCGACCGTGTTCAGGTCTTTACCGATCCACTCTTTCAACTTCTCACCATAGCGGGCACATTCATTCTCCGGAGTAATTTCTGGAGCGCGATGGCCGCCTCTTTCCTTCTCTCGCTCCTTACGTATTTCTTTCTCATGAAAGATCGCGAGACACCGGCCGTATTACTCGGAACAGCCCTTCTCCTTAGCTCAAACGGTTTTGTGGACTTTTCCGCAAGTGGCCTGGAAAACCCCGCGACACATTGCGCGATTGCCGCTTACGTCTATGTCTACTGGCGGCGGCGCGATCCCTTTCTACTCACGCTCATCGCCGCCCTTTCCACGATGAACCGGATGGATTCCGTTCTTCTTTTTGCTCCGTCGCTCGCATGGCTGTATTTTCGATCCGGCTGGCGTGTTTGGAAGCCGGTGGCACTCGGTCTGATTCCGATCCTGGCATGGGAAGCGTTCTCCGTCTTCTACTACGGGTTCCCGTTCCCCAACACAGCGTACGCGAAACTGAATACAGGCTTGTCCACCCATGACATGCTGGGTCGCGGGCTGAATTATCTGACTGCAACGGCTACTCTCGACACAGCCACTGCTGTGGGACTTGCGGCGGGGTTGGTTGTCGGATTTGCAATGGGGGAGTGGCAACTCGCGTTAGGCGTTTTGTTGTCCATCGCCTACATCATGAGGGTGGGCGGCGACTACATGTTGAGCCGTTTCTTTACTCCCGCCTTTGTCCTGTGCTGCGCGATCGTTCTCCAACATGCGCCGCGTAGCTTGCGCAACGCCGCATTATGTTCCGTCGCTGTGGTGCTGATCGGCTTGCAAATTCCTTCGCCGACGCTCCTGGCATTCCACGACATCACATTAGCTCCCATGACGGAGAAGCAACTATCGATCGGAATCGTCGACGAAGCGCGCGTCTGGTATCCAGCTACCGGACTGCTGAATTGGCGACGGGGCGGCTCATGGCCTCAGCACCCATTGCACTGGGCCGGCGACGAGATCCGACAAAGCGGGGTCACTTTTTTCGAATTTCAGAACGCGGGCATCCCCCCCTATTACTCCGGCACCAAAGTATACATTTTGGATCGGGCCGCGCTCTGCGACGCGCTCATGGCCCATGCCCCGCTCAAGTCGGATACTGCCCGTCCCGGACATCCCTGGCGCGTTCCTCCGCCTGGTTACATCGAAACGTTAAAGACTGGCGAAAACCGAATCCAAGATCCATACCTTGCCGAGTACTATTCTCATCTGAAGCACATTATCCGAGGCAGTCTATGGGACTTCTCCCGATGGGGAGAGATTCTCGCGATGAATACCGGGCGTTACGACCACCTGCTCGCGCAATCGTCCGGGTACGACAAGGTGGCAGCGCGGTAGCGCCGGCACAGCCTTGTTCCGCCGGTCAGCTCTTTGGATAGGCGCCGCCCTATTCACAATCCTT
>CAXSIG010000400.1:0-3023 GCA_964237255.1 uncultured Bryobacteraceae bacterium | reverse complement strand
TGGTGCGCGGAAGACGCGTTTATCGGCTTTCGTGTTGTCGATAACTTCCTGCAAGGTCACGGGCTAACCTGGAACGCGGGCGATCGCGTTCAAGTTTTTACCGACCCACTGTTTCAACTCCTGATCACCGCGGGTGCGTTCGTTCTCCGCAGTGATTTCTGGAGTGCGATGGTGGTGTCCTTTCTTCTTTCACTTCTTACCTACTTTTTCCTGATGCAAGGGCGCGATGCCCCGGCAGTGCTGCTCGGCACCGCGCTTCTCCTCAGCTCGAAGGGCTTTGTGGACTTTTCCGCAAGCGGTCTGGAAAACCCCGCGACACATTGCGCAATCGCCGCTTACGTCTGGACCTACTGGCGCCGCCGCGATCCTTTTCTTCTCACTCTCATTGCATCCCTCGCGGCCACGAACCGTATGGACTCGATACTTCTTTTTGCGCCTTCGCTCCTCTGGCTATATATTCAGTCCGGCTGGCGAGTTTGGAAACCAGCGGCGCTTGGGCTACTGCCGTTCGTAGCCTGGGAAGCGTTCGCCATTTTCTATTACGGTTTCCCTTTTCCGAATACCGCTTACGCGAAGCTGAATATTGGCCTTTCCTCCCATGACATGGTGGTGCGTGGACTAACTTATCTGACTACCACCGTAACCCTTGATTCCGTTACGGCACTCGCGATAGTGGCGGGAATCCTCTTGGGCTTCGCGCTACGGGAGTGGCAATTGGCTTTGGGTGCGCTGCTCTCCGTACTCTACGTAATTAGGGTGGGCGGCGATTACATGCTGAGCCGTTTCTTCACGCCCGCTTTCGTTCTCTGTACCGCCATTCTGATTCACCATGCGCCGCGCAGAATGCGAACGGCCGCGTTGTTCGCCGTCGTGATCTTGGGCGTCGGTTTGCGCATTCCCTCTCCCACGCTGCTGGCTTTCCGCGATATCCGCATCGCGCCCATGTCGCCGGCGCAACAGGCATCCGGAATCGTCGACGAAGCAAGGTTTTGGTACCCCGGCACGGGACTGCTCCAATGGAGACCGGGCGGCGCGTGGCCCATCTGTTTCTCGCACTCGGAAGGCATCCGAATTCGGGACAGCGGAGAAAAGTTCCTTACGGTCGTATCGGCGGGGATCGCTCCTTACTTCGCCGGGACCGATGTTTATACCGTAGACATGGCCGCGCTTGGCGATGCCCTGATGGCCCACGCCCCGCTTGCGGCTAATAAAACTCGCCCCGGGCACCCTTGGAGAGATCCACCGCCCGGCTATTTGGAAACGTTGAAGACCGGCGAAAACCGAATCCGGGATCCGTACCTGGCCGAGTATTACGGTCATTTGAAGCACATTATCCGAGGCAACCTATGGGACCCGTCGCGATGGAGAGATATCCTGGCGATGAACACCGGGCGTTATAATCACCTGCTCGCGCAATCGTCCGGTTACGCGAAGGCAGAGGCGCATTAGCGCTCCCCATACTTTGTCCCGCCGTTTGGCTCTCTGGATAGGCGCCGCACTCTTCGCCGTTCTTCTGATTCGAACCGCATGGTGCGCGGAAGATGCGTTCATCGGCTTTCGCGTAGCGGACAACTTCCTTCACGGGGACGGCCTGACGTGGAACGTCGGAGAGCGCGTTCAAGTCTGTACCGATCCACTTTTCGAATTCCTGCTGATCGCGGCTTTAGCACTGATCCGGAACGATTTCTGGGGCGCGATGGCGCTGTCCTTCACCCTTTCGCTTCTCACTTATTTCTTCCTCCTAAGAGGACGAACAGTAACCGCGATGATCGCCGGAGGTGCCATCCTACTTTTCTCGAAAGGCTTCCTCGATTTCTCCATGAGCGGACTTGAAAACCCCGCGACGCACTGCGCCGTCGCCGCGTACGTCTGGGTGTATTGGCGTAAGCGCGATCCCTTCCTGCTCACCTTCATTGCGTCGCTCGCGGCGGTGAACCGGATGGATTCCGTCCTTCTCTTTATTCCGTCGCTGGTCTGGGTTTACTACAACGTCGGCCGTGTCGTCTGGAAAGCGGCACTACTGGGTGCGTTGCCGTTCCTTGCCTGGGAAGCGTTCGCGGTTTTCTACTTCGGCTTCCCATTCCCGAATACCGCATACTCCAAACTTCATACCGGCGTCTCCGTAATGTCTGCCGTCGTGCAAGGAATGCGGTATCTGCGCGCCACGGTTGCGTGGGATACCGTAACCGCGCTTGCCATCTGTGCGGGGATCGCGGTTGGATTTCTCCGTAGAGAATTGCCGCTCGCTTTGGGAGCCGTCTTCTCGGTCTTCTATGTCGTGTGGGTTGGCGGTGACTATATGCTAAGCCGCTTCCTAACTCCCGCTTTCGTGCTCTGTTGCGCCATCCTGATCCAACACGCTCCTCGAAAGAGGACTGAGGTCCAGGCAATGGTCGCCGCCGCCGTCGCATTCGGAATCCTGATACCGAATCCTACAGTGCGTGCCGGACGCAATTTTGGGCCACTCGCCGAAGACCCCTGGGCGAATTATTTCGGGATCTACGATGTCCGACAGGCATGGTATCCGCACACCGGGCTGCTCCGATGGACATCGGACGGAACATGGCCCAACCATGTGTGGCATCGGGAAGGACTGAAGCTTCGCGAAGAGGGGACGAAGTTCGCTTACCTGAAACCGGCGGGCCTGATTCCGTATTTCGCCGGGCCAGGCGTTTATGTTCTCGATCAAGCCGCGCTGTCCGATGTCCTGATGGCCCATGCGCCGCTGCGCACGCATACCACCGCACCCGGACATCACTGGAGAGATCCGCCGCCCGGCTATCAAGAGACTTTGCGAACCGGCGAGAATCATATCGAAGACAAATACCTGGCGGAGTATTACGGACACGTCCGTCACATCATCCGGGGTGGTTTGTGGGAGCCGTTGCGCTGGAGTGAGATCGCGATGATGAACCTGGGCTTCTACAACCATCTTCTTGCGCAATCGTCGGGGTACGACAAAGCTCCCTAACGCGCTAATCTCAATCCATGCGTTTTCGAAAGTTAGCGGTCGCTCAAGTTCT
>CAXSIG010000399.1:4292-5772 GCA_964237255.1 uncultured Bryobacteraceae bacterium | reverse complement strand
TTAACGGCGAGGATGGAAAGAGTATCGTTCCATTGACGCTCCGACGTCCGTCCACCATCCCTGTACCACGCCAACTATTCCAGGAGGATATCTTCCGCGCTCGCAACATTCGATGTGGCTCCGGGAAGGCCAGTGATGGAAAGATCCGCAGGTTGACGCCGGGCAAATTGGAGTTGGTGAAATTCGTCCGAGCGTAACGGAAAAATATCGAATTTATAGGAAGTTGCGCAGTGGATCAAATTGAATGCCTGGCCCCTACTTACCGACTGCCGGATCATTTCAATGTCGACGTAGAAGTCCGAACTAAGCAGTCGCGAGAGATCGTCTATATGCTTCGGCAGGACAGCTGCAACAATGTCGATATTCTTTGTTCCGCGTGGAATACTGTGAAACGAACTCGCGATGGAGCCGCCACGAAATACTCAATCCCAAGCTGGTCAAAAAGCGCCGTCAGCCGCTTAAAACCTTCAGCGGGGTCGATCATCGATTCAAATCGGGATCCCAGTCGTAAACGCGGACCATCGTATCGCGATCCAAATGCCGCGCCGCCACGCGCAGAAAGACCTCACGATCGTCCGCCCGCGGGTAAGTCTGCCGGACATTTGCCTGGACCAGACCGAAGAGAAACCTAGAATGGTCAAGCGCCATTGCTACTCGGCGCTCCGGAGCTAATTTTCGAAAGCCTTCAATCCACACCTTCAGGACCTTTGGATCGGTATCCGAATAGAAATCCGAGTAGGCATGAAAACTACTTGACCATCTTGTCGAGAATACCTGTGAGTTGCTTACTGTTGTTGAAGAAGTCCGCGGTCTCGTTCGCGAACTTAAAGTTCTCTTTGATGGTCCCTTGCTGATCCACGATGAACAGCTGAGGAAACACAACCTCCGGATTTTGCGGGGTGACTTTCAGGTAGACCATGGACATTTGGCCGCTATCGAAAAGAACCGGCACCGTTGTCTTATTTATATCGATATACTTCTTGGCCATCTCCAACGTGTCGGGCGGGAGAACGATAGAAACCACATCCACTTTGCCTTTGTACTTCTTCTTGACTTCTTCCAGAATGCCGGCGAAGTGCGATCGTGCTGAACCTGTCGCTGGTCGGGCAAAGAGAAGCTGGGAGCCCTGCGGTTTGAGAGATCGGTAGCGGAAAAAGCAGTTAGGGCGAGGACAGCGGTCCACAGCAAACGCATCGGAACCATTGTAACTTTTGGACGTGGGAACCGGCGATAATGGCTCAGATGAATCGCCGGTCATTTCTCCTGTCTGCAGCGGCGATTTACTCCGCGAAAGCGCAGACGGCCGACGTTCCGGAATCGGTCCGCAAACTTCGTCCCATGACAGAGGGAGTGAAGCCGATTACAACGGAAGAGCGTCAAGCGCGGACTGAAAAAGCACGCCGCCTGATGCGGGACAACCGGTTGGATGCCATCTATATCGGCCCCGGCAGCACCATGTTTTATTTTACAGGGACGCGAT
>CAXSIG010000399.1:0-4282 GCA_964237255.1 uncultured Bryobacteraceae bacterium | reverse complement strand
GGCAGTGGGGGTGGTGATTCCCGCAAAAGGGGAACTGGCGTGGATTGTTCCCTCTAACGCCCAAGCAAAAGCCCGCGAACAGATTCGCATCGGCACGGACATCCGCGTTTGGGATGCAAAAACATCCGCCGAGGCTCGCATCGCGCAGGTGGTTCATGGGAGGCTTGGGCTGGAAGAACAGACGCCGTTCGGCCTGTTCGATGGAATTCGGAAATCGGCTCCGGGTATTGAGATTGAGAGCGCCGACCCCGTAACGGTCGGTTGCCGATCCATCAAGTCGCCCGCGGAGATCGCATTAATGCAGCACGCATCAAATGTCACGATTGCGGCTTATCGAGCCTGCCTGGCGGAACTTCGCGAGGGCATAACGCAGGTGGACCTCCGGCGCAACATCGCGGCCGCGTATACAGCACTTGGCTACACGGGAGAAGCGTCTGCCAGCTTTGGGAAATACACGGCGTTTCCGCATGGCAGCATACAGCCGCAGAAACTGCAGGAAGGCGATGTAGTGCAGATTGACGATGGGTGCAGCGTGGATGGGTATCAGTCGGACATAACGCGCACCGTTGTGTTCGGCAAGGCGACGGAGCGCCAGAAGCAGGTTTGGGACTTGGAACATCGCGCGCAGGCGGCGGCCTTTGCGGCGGCGAAGCCCGGAGCGACGTGTGAGTCGGTTGATGCCGCGGCGCGTAACCTGATTACGGCCGCGGGCTTCGGTCCCGATTACAAGGTGCCGGGACTGCCGCATCGCACTGGGCATGGTATCGGCCTGGACATTCACGAATGGACTTACCTGGTACGCGGCAACAAGACCAAGATGCAACCCGGTATGTGTTTCAGCGACGAGCCAATGATCGCGATTTACGGAGAATTCGGTATCCGCTTGGAAGACTGCCTGTACATAACGGAAGACGGTCCGCGATTTTTCAGCAAGCAGAGTCCGGCGATCGATCAGCCGTTCGGGTAAAGGTATGCAACAGCCAACTGAGGGGACATACCGAGAGCGCATCGACAAGCTTCAGGACGCCATGCGCGAGTTCGGGTTTGGCGCAGTGGTGTTGGAACCGGGCGCAGCCATGATGTATTTGACGGGCGTGCGCTGGGGCCGAAGCGAGCGTTCGTTCTTAGTCGTGATTCCCGCCAAGGGCGATCCCGCTTATGTGCTGCCGGGATTCGAAGAGATGCGGGCGCGTGAGTTGATTCGCATAGGCAGCGACATTCGCGTGTGGCAGGAAGATGAGAGTCCATACGCGAAGATTGCGGACATTCTGAAGGACAGGGGTGCGTCGACAGCCCGGGTCGGCATGGACGGTTCGGTGCGGTTCTTCGTATTCAACGGGATTCGAAAGCAGGCGTCTAAGGCTGAGTACGTGAGTGCAGACACCGTGTTGAAGAAGGCGGGTGTCGATCTCACGCCCCCGGTCCGACGGCGGTAAGTGGGCCAGTTCGGTGTTCCGCGTAAACTGAAAGCTTGTGCATGCAGTCGAATTTCGTGAGGTTTCGAAAAGTTACTCCATTTACGAGAAGCCCGGCGATCGCTTAAAAGAACTGGCCACGTTTGGCCGCAAGCGATTCCACCAGGATTTTTGGGCGCTCCGGGATGTCTCTTTTGAAATCAAGCGCGGGGAGACGTTCTGCATCGTCGGCCAGAATGGTTCCGGTAAGAGCACGCTGCTTCAGATGGTCGCCGGTATTTTGCGTCCTACCGAAGGGACAGTGGCGGTTAACGGTCGCGTCTCCGCATTGCTCGAATTAGGAGCGGGCTTCAATCAGGAGTTCAGCGGACGCGAAAACGTCTATCTCAACGGATCCATCATGGGTCTTAGTACGAAGCAGATCGATCAGCGCTATCGCGAGATTGAAGAGTTTGCGGAGATTGGCGACTTCATTCATCAGCCCGTGAAGACCTACTCCAGCGGTATGGTGGTTCGCTTGGCGTTCGCCGTCGCGATCAATGTCGATCCCGAAGTGCTTCTGGTGGACGAAGCTCTAGCTGTCGGCGATCTTTACTTCCGCCATCGTTGTATGCGTAAGGTTCACGAACTGCGCACGCGGGGGGTCACGATCCTGTTCGTATCCCATGCAGCCGGCGACGTTAAGGCCATCGGCGACCGCACGATGTGGCTGGAGAACGGCCGCATCATCGACATCGGCGAAACCGACCGCGTCGTGGAAAAATATCTTGCCGCAACGGTGGAAAAGGACACTGCGTATCTGTCGCTGAAAGCTTCTCAACCACGCCCGGAGTGGGCCGCAGCGAATTCCGCGCCCGAAGAGGTGGTGGAGACGATACCGAACATCGATCATCGCTACGGAGACCGTCGCGCGGAGGTGATCGGTATCCAGGTGGTGGATGCCTATGGCGCTGCGCTTTCTCTGTTGCATCCAAACAGCAAAGCGGTTGTTCGGATTAGTGTCCGGGCTAACGACAATATAGCCTTGCCGAATGTGGGCTTCATGATGCGCAACCACCTGGGAGTGGATTTCGCCGGCACCAACACAACACGTGAAGAATATGAACTGCCGTCCATGCGCCCCGGCGACATCTACACCGTGGATTTTCACCTGGACCTTCCGGAGTTGTATCCGAGTTCTTTCTCGTTCTCGCCGGCGATTGCGGATGGATCGCTTTTGAGCTATCGGATGTGCGATTGGATCGATAACGCCGTTACGCTTCAAATGGCCAACGGCGAAGCGCAGGTCTACGGCTACCAGCACCTGCCGTGCAAAGTCGAGGTAAACGGGCGCTTGGGAGTTCCGCGGGTTGCCTGAGTTCACCGGGGAACGCGTGCTTCCCGGCGAAGTGGACGCCGACCTCTTCCACGAACACTTCTCGCGTTACGCGTTTGCGCGCCGGTTCGCCTCTGGCAAGCGCGTGCTGGATATGGCGTGTGGTTCGGGATACGGCTCAGCGACGCTTGCCGAAGTTGCGGCGGATGTCATAGGAATCGACGTTTCCGAAGAAGCGGTCGCTTACGCGCGGGAGCATTACCATCGAGAGAATTTGCGTTTCGAACCAGGCGATGCTTCTCGCGAGATTGCCGGAACCTTCGATCTAATCGTCGCTTTCGAGGTCATCGAGCACTTATCGGATTGGGAAGCACTGCTCCTTTCGGCTTCAGCGGCTCTTAGCGGCTACGGATTGTTTCTGGTATCGACTCCCAACAAGCCTCTCTATGCTGAAGCGCGAGGCGAATCGGGAAGGAATCCGTTTCACGTCCACGAGTTCGAGTATGGAGAATTTCGCGATGCGCTCGGCCGAGTGTTTCCGCATGTACGCTTCTGGGCGCAGAATCATTCCGCCGGTGTTTTGTTCTCGTCCACTTCCGGCGCGGGGGAACTGCAAGCCGCCGCTACCGAGCAGCCAGTGCAGATTGAGCAAGCGGGATTCTTCGTCGCCGCGTGCTCCCATCAGCCGATAACCGAGGCTGCGAGCTTTTTTTCAGTCGCGTCTTCCGCGAATCTGCTGCACGAGCGCGACCGGCATATTGCACTGCTCAACGGGGAAGTGCTGTTGCGAAAGGAGTGGGAAGCGCGCACTCGCGCTGAACTGGATGGTCGCAATCGGGAGTTTGACGAACTTCTTAGCAGGCAGCGCGGTCTCCAGGAAGATTTAGAAGCGCGGAACCGATTCATCGAAGAGCAAACCGAACTTCTGCGGCAGCGCGGCGAACGGATTCTCAGTCTGCAAAGCGAAGTCGATACTGCCCATCGCGACTTTACGCGCATGTCCGCGGCGTATGAAGAGCAGATCGGCGCGGTGTCACAGGCGCATCGCGATGCCGTCCAGTGGGGTGAAGCAACAGAACGCCGCCTTACCGAAGAGGTGACCGAGCGCGGAGAAACGTTGGCAAAGTGCGTTGACCTGCTGCACGCCGCCGAAGCGACCTTGGAGGAGCGCACGGCTTGGGCGCAGGACCGTGACCGTGAGGTTGCCGCGTGGAACAACCGGTACGAAGCTTTGCGCCGTATGCGTTGGGTTCGGCTGGGAGCCAGGTTGCACTTAATGGAAGAACCGCGGTAAATGGATTTTCTGAAACGCCTGCTCCGGGCGCTTCCGTTGCTTCTTTTTTCGCCGCTTCTACTTGCCGTCACCGTTGCAGCAATCGCTTGCCTGGACTTTGTTTGGTTCTTATTTGGCAGGCGAAAGCTTCCTAAAGATGCTCTTCCCAACACGAACGCCGCTTCCGTAGTAATCCCTAATTGGAACGGCCGCGATCTTCTGGAGCGCTATCTTCCTTCGGTAGTCGAAGCAATGCGGGGCAATTCCGCGAATGAAATT
>CAXSIG010000398.1:0-5773 GCA_964237255.1 uncultured Bryobacteraceae bacterium | reverse complement strand
GTTCCACTTGGCCAACGGCGGTTCAAGCCGCAGACCGGAAAAAAGACATTCGTAGATCTCAGAAAGGAATGGGGAGGGGCAAAGTGCTCAAGCGAGTAATCAGTGGACTTTTAGGGGTGGTTTTAGCTGCTGGGATCGGTCTGGCTCAAAAGGTGAAGGACCAGGCGGAATACGATCTTTACAGTAGCATTCAAAAAGAAGCGGACCCGACCAAGAAGCTTTCGCTTCTGGATCAATGGACCGAGAAGTATCCCGACACGGAATTCAAGCAGGCGCGAAATTTGTTTTATGCGCAGACGTACGGCGCGCTTGCCGCTCAAGGGCAGCAGCCGAACGCGACGCCGGATCAATTGGCGGCTGCCGACAAAGCGGCCCACATGCTGATCGATAAATCGGACACGATGTTCTCCGCGGACATGCGAATGAGCAATGTGACGGAAGATCAATGGAAGCAGGCCAAGACCGCGATGAACTTGCAGGCCAATCAATCGCTGGCCTCCATCGCTCTCGCGAAGAAAGATTTTCCCGGCGCGGAATCACAATACAAGAAGATTCTTGAGGCCAATCCGAACGATGCGGCGACGGCTTATCTGATCGGGAACTCTATCGCGTCCCAGCACAATGTGGCGCGCACGCCGGAAGCGCTTTTCTACTTCGCGCGTGCTTCTACAATTACCGGTCCGGGAGCTTTACAGGGTACGGGAAAGCAGGACACTGACAACTATCTGAAGAAGGCTTACGTGGGATATCACGGCGCTCCGGATGGTCTTGACGACCTGAAGACATTGGCGTCGAAGAATATTGCGCCTCCCGCCGATTTTAACGTCGAAAGCGTAACAGCTATTCAGCAGAAGCAATTCAGTAGTCAAGCGGCGTTCGATGCGGCCCATCCGGCGATTGTGCTCTGGCGCGGTTTGAAGGGCGAGCTTACGGGTGCTAACGGAGAGACGTACTTCGGCTCCAGTATGAAGGGTGCGGAAATGAAAGACCTGAAGGGCAAAGTTGTTGCGCAGCCCAGCCCGAAAGAGTTGACCATTTCGATTGACGATGCGACACCGGAAACACTTGCCACGGCTGAAGCGAAATTGGTATTCGATTCTCCGCTGAAAGGTACAGTGGACGCCGGTACGGAGCTGACATTTGCCGGTGTTCCTACCGCTTATGCGAAAGATCCTTTTATGGTGACCTTCGAGGTGGAGAAGAAGTCTGTGGAAGGGTTAGGCGCCGCTGCGGGTCCGGCTACGCCGGCGAAGAAAGCGGTGGTTCGGCGTTCTCCGACCAAAAAGAAGTAAATCGTTTTTCAATTAGAGTGCACAAAGGGCAGGCCGGAAACGGCCTGCCCTTTTGCGCTTCTGCAATGCGGTTTCGTTATACTTGGATTTAGTAATGCCTTTGTACGAATACTTGTGCCACAAGTGTGGCAAGCGTTTTGATGTGCTGCAGAAGTTTTCCGACGCCCCGCTGACCGTTCACGAAGAGGATGGAGGCGAGGTTGAGCGTTTAATTTCGGCGCCCGCGTTCCACTTCAAAGGTACCGGCTGGTATGTTACAGATTACGCTAAGTCGAATGGCGTAAGCTCCCCAAACTCGGAGACAAAGGGTTCAGAAACCAAAGCGGATGGCGGTGACAAAAAGCCGGAATCAAAACCGGCTGAGACAAAGACGGAAACAGCTGCGAAACCTGCACCTGCCGCTAGCACCGCGTCCGATAAATAGCTGACCTAGGTTACGTTTTGCCCGGCTTCCGGCCACTGTTGCCCTGCGGGAGTTGGCCGGTTCGACTGGCGCTTACGGGGCGGCGCAAGCAGCATGGAACTGCCCAAATCGTGCTGAGTACTTACCGTCTTTCGATTCTGAAAACATTCCCGGCAGAACACCGGCCTTCCCTGGGTAGGACGAAACGGTACTGTGGTGTCCTTGGAGCATCCTGAACACTTGACTGTAGTTTCGACTTTGCTTTGGGGAGTGCCACCTTGGCGCTTCGCCTTGCAGGCCTTGCAACGCTTCGGTTCGTTTTGAAAGTCTCTGGTGGAAAAGAAGTGTTGCTCTCCCGCGGTGAAGGTAAAATCCTGACCGCAGTCTTTGCACGTTAGCGTTCGATCTTGGAACTGCGTCATGCTTTCGCTCCATTGCGAAAAGGGCAGCCCGACCCACGCGGTCGACCTGCCCCGATTCTTGAATCTTAAAAACTACTCGACGTCTCTACGGCTCTTCTTGCGATTCCGCTTGCGCGCCAATGCCTGCTTGACCCGCTTCTTCTCGCCCGGTTTCAAATAGAAGGAATGTCGTTTGACTTCCTTAATAATGTCTTCGGTTTGAACCTTCCGTTTAAACCGGCGCAGGGCGTTTTCGATCGTTTCGCCCTCTTGTAGCTTTACTTCTGCCAACTAAAAATACACCCCCAAACGCATCGCAAATTTACCTTGACCGTACTGCACCGCCGAGGCACTGATCTTTACCATGGCGTAACTCGGACGTCAGCGCCTGGAAAGCAGCTTTGAGTCTATCACGAGCCACAATCGCGCGTATTCGCTAAACTGGCCTGTTGATGCTCAGGCTGCGTTTCGCACCATCTCCCACAGGCTTTCTGCATATCGGCAGCGCCCGGACGTTCATTTTCAATTGGCTGTACGCGCGGCGGCATGACGGGACTATGATTCTGCGTATCGACGATACCGATGTCGAGCGAAACACGCAGGCTTCGCTCGATTCGATTTTCGAAGGTCTGAAGTTCTTGGGTTTGAGTTGGGACGAGCAGTACCGGCAATCGGAGCGGCTGGACTTGCATCGCACCGTGGCGGAAACGATTCGGGCAAAGGGCCTTGCGTATCGGGATTTCACGCCGATGGGCGCGGAGAAAGAAGGCCAGGATGAAGGTGAGCCGCAGCGCTGGCTGTTCAATCCGGCGATGCGGAACATGAGCGCGGAAGAGTCGGATCAGCGGGCTGCATCCGGGGAGCCGTTCGTGCTTCGGTTTCGAGTGCCCCGCGACGCACCCCACGATGTAAAATTTCAGGACCAGGTGTATGGTCCGCAGTCGAAATCGACTGCGGACATTGAGGATTTCGCGCTGCTGCGCAGCGACAAAATGCCGACGTATCATCTGGCAAGTTGCGCAGACGATATCGATCTGAAGATCAGCCACATCGTACGCGGACAGGACCACCTTTCGAATACGTTTAAGCACATTTTGATCTTCGAAGCGGCGGGCAGTGAACCGCCTACTTTTGCGCATTTGCCGCTTTTGATTGCGCCCGACGGGACGAAGCTATCGAAGCGTCGCCATGGTCCGGTAGTCAGCGTTACGACATATCGAGATCTCGGTTTTCTGCCACAAGGATTCTTGAATTTCGTGGTGCTGCTGGGATGGTCGCCTAAAGACAATCGCGAACAGATGGGGTTGCAGGAGATCACGGATGTGTTCTCGTTCGAAGGAGTCAATCGCAGTAATGCCGTCGTGAACTTCACGGAAGAAAATCCGATCGATCCCAAGGCGGGGTGGTTGAACTCGCAGCATCTGCGGACCACGCCGGTAGGGGATTTGCTGCCCTATGTAGAGACGGAGTTGGCGTCCGCCGGTTTGACCGTCCCATTCCCCGCACCGTGGTTAAGCGAGGCTGTGGAGTTGATTCGGGCGCGGTTTTTTACACTGAAGGATTTTTCAGGACGCGGGCGTGCTTACTTCGCGGACGACTTTCCCATCGATACCGACGCGCTGGAGAAGCTGAATAAGCCTGGCGCTCGCGAGGCGGTGCGGGAGTTGGGCACAAGGTTGTCCGCATCGTCAGAATGGACGGAGGCGAGCGTCGAAGCCGAGCTTCGAAAGCTGGCGGAGGAGCTAGGTGTGAAGGCGGGCCTGTTGATCAACGGTGCGCGCGCAGCTTTGACCGGGCAGTCCGTCGGGCCTAGCGCCTTTCATCTATTTACGTTGATTGGGAAAGACCGGTCCGTGAAGCGGCTCTTGTCGGTATGAACATCCTGGGAATCGGAGGCCTTCCGAACGACGCGAGCGCGGTGGTGATTCGCGACGGTGCAATTTCAGCGGCGGTTGAAGAGTCGAAGATGTCGCGCCGGATGGAGGCGCGGCCCCTGCCTTCGGCTGCGATCTCCGAGTGCTTACGGTTGGCGCGTTTAGAAGCCGCTGAGATCAATGTAATCGCGCTAGCTCGTCCGGTGCCGCGCGCCGAAATTCCGCTCGAATTGCGGGCGCAGTTTCCGAAAGCGCGCATTGTGCTGGTGGAACATCATATGGCCCACGCGGCGTCGGCCTACTATGCGTCGCCATTTGATGAGGCTACCGTGCTGACGTTTGATCGCATGGGGGACCTGCGTTGCGGCACGCGATGGCGCGCATCGCGGGATGTTTTGACTCTTGAAGCGGAATCGTTCTATCCGGACTCACTGGCGGATATCTATAGCCGCGTAACTACGATGTTGGGATTCACCGCCGGGGCGGACGAACACAAGGTACAGTGGCTTTCAACCGAAGGTACTCCGCGATATGAGGAACTGTTCGCGCGAATTTTAGAAAACCGTTCTTATCTGGCAGAGTTGGATGTCAAGAAAGCTTCGCCTGCCGACATCGCGAGCAGTTTGCAGGTTGCGATCACGAAGGCGGCTTTGGCGCTGGCTGGTGATGCTAAGAACGTTTGTCTGGCAGGCGGATTGGCGTACAACGCGCTGCTTGTCGCGGAATTTGAGAAGCGATTCCCCACGTTTGTGCAGCCTGCCGCCGGGAACTCGGGGATCGCTCTGGGCGCTGCGCTTTCGGCGCTTGGCAAGCACGCCGATGCGGGGAGTTACTGCCTTGGTCCTAACTATGAATCGGAAGAGATCAAGCAAGTCCTGGAGAACTGTAAGTTAAGCTTCCAATATTTACAGACTACGGATCAGGTAGTTGCTTCCGCGCTCGATTGGTTGGGAGAAAACAAGATAGTCGCGTGGATGCAGGGGCGAATGGAATTCGGGCCGCGCGCGTTGGGTGACAGGAGCATTCTCGCCTCGCCGCTCAATCCGTATTCGACGGAAAACCTCAATACTTATATCAAGCACCGTGAGGCGTTCCGTAAGTTCGCGGCTTCTGTGCCGGAGGAGCGCGCTTCGGAGTACTTCGAGTGCGGCCCGAATGCGCGGCATCTGGCAACTGTCGGGCGGGTTCGGCCGGATCATCGTAAGCGATTTCGCGCGGCTCTTTTGGGTGAGGATTCAATTCGGGTACACGCGGTACGCAAGAATGACAATCCCTTGTACTGGCGGTTGCTGGAGGAAGCGGGACGAAGGACAGGGTTGCCGGTTCTCTACAACACGTCCTTCAATCTGTTCGGCGAGCCGCTGGTCTGTACGCCGCGCGATGCGGTCCGAAGCTTCTACTCGTCAGGCATCGACGCCATGCTGGTCGGGAATTTCGCGCTTCAAAAGTAATGGGGCGATATCGGGAATTCGACCGCTCGAAGCTGCTGGTAAAGCCGCTCGACGAACGTGTACATGACTTGCATCGCGATTGGTGGCTGCCGCTGGATGCGGAGACACCTCCGTTCGAGGATTCACAACTCGGAGAGTTGGCTGAGCGGTTTCGCGCGGCCAAAGATCGAGGGTCGGCGCGCATCCTGATGATGGGAGCGCACGTACTGCGCGCTGGGATGAATCTGTTTCTGATTGACCTGCTGGAGCGCGGGCTTCTGACACACATTGCACTCAACGGGGCCGGGGCGATTCACGATTACGAACTGGCGCGGATCGGCGCGACTACGGAGAGCGTGGCGCGGTACATCAA